>NZ_JAKSYP010000176.1:0-180094 GCF_022829625.1 Methylobacterium sp. E-046
CCCACGTAGTACAGGGCCAGGAAGGCCGCCAGGGCGGCCCCGTACCAGGCGGGTGCCAGCAGCGCCTGCCGGGCCCGCACCGGGACCCGGGCATCGTCGGCGGCGATCCCGAGCAGCACCACGATGATGCCGGAATGCCCGATCGCGTCGACCTTGCCGAACTCGAAGACCGCCGAGACGAAGATCGCGGCCAGGATGATCGCCGCGCTGCGGCGCACCAGGGGCGTCCAGATCAGCGCGAACGCCAGGGTGAACTCGATGACGCCGGCGGCCTGCATGAACAGCGCGGGCGTGGCGCCCAGGGTCATCTCCGGCTTGGCCGCCAGCAGCGGATCGGTCCATTGCGGGTAGGCCCACTTCTCGATGGAGGCCCACATCAGCGTCACGGCCGCGGCCCAGCGCACGAGGTCGAGGGGGCGGATGCCGAACGGCGCGAGGTCGAGGCCGCGCAGGATCAGGTAGGCGGCCACGCCCAGGAACACCGGATAATCGGCGAGATGGAAGACGCCGTACTGCGCGGTGGCGAACGCGAAGAGGAAGACGAGGCCGAGGCCCGTGACCGGCATGGTCCGGCGCCAGATCAGGCAGGCCGCGAGCGCGAGCTGCAGCCACGATATCCAGGCCACGTCGGTCTTGAGTTCCGGGGTGAGGATGATGCCGCCCAGGCTCCACAGCGAGACGAAGAAGAAGCCGAGGGTGCAGCGGACCAGCAGCTCGGTGTCGGTCCGGATCCGCGTGGTCACCCGGTCGAGGGCCCGGAGCAGCGCGCCGCCCAGCGGCGTGCCCTCGGCGAGGCAGCCCAGCATCAGGCAGACGAGGGCGAGGCCGGTGAGCCACTCGAAATCCGGGCACAGCACCTGTTCGAGGCCGCGCGGCTGACCGGCCACGTCGTAGGCGCAGAACCATTTCACGTGCGCCTCGGCCGCGCCCGTGGCCGCGAGGATCGACAGGCCCGACAATCCGAGGGCGCAGCCGCCCGACAACAGTTTGTGCTTGGCTGTAGGCATCGGGACCTCGTCGCGGCTCAGCGACACCGTGGTTACCGAGCTATTTAGATATCCTGATCCGTGTTTAGCCAAGGATTTATTAACGAATATGAGTGAAAGGTTAACGCTGTGAATCCCGTGTAGGACCTGTGCCCCCTCCGCTGCTGCACGCGGACCGGCCGGACTGTCGACACTTCTCCTCCTTCCGCCTGCCGGCGACCGATCCGGCTCCGGGCACACCTGCGAATCTGTCCCTGCGGCGGCGCTCCGCGGTTCCCCTCTCCTCCACGGCGAGGCGACGGACGCCGCCGCGCTCCTGCCGTCTCCGCAGCATGCCTGGGAGGATGCGGAACGGCGCGCAGGAATTGTGTGATCCGGAAGCGCAGGCCGGGCAGAGCGTGCCAAGCGCGCCGACGCCTGCGTCGATGTCCGGGCGGGACCGGTGAACGGCGCAGACCCTTGAATGACGGACGTTGGGCCGACGGCCCGCGCGCGTGGGTGCGGGCGGCACCGATGATCGCCCCGTGCTGCCGCAGCCGGTATCGGCCCTACGTTCCCTATGCAGGCCGTGCCAACGACGGTGGCGAATATGATGTAATTCTCATTATAAATTCCGTATAAGTTGGTTTATATCCTATTGTTGTGACCTATAATGCGCAATTGTTTTGTAATTGATGAGTATATATCGGCCAATATAACCCAAGATTCCGTGTTCATATCTGTTAATATCCATGATCTACTCTTCCATCGTGCGGGTCGACTCGGGTTTGCGGGCTTGATTCCCGCGCTGATCTGAGCAGAGTCTTGATGCTCTCGGTTGAGGCTGGGTGACATCTTCTGCGCCAAGTCTTCGGCGGAAGGTCAGCAGCAAGGGCGGACGGTGGGGCAGAACGAGAATCCGATTCCTGAAGCCCGGGCCGCCGCGCGGGTGCAAAGTCTCGTCCATCCGCGCGCGTTCGGCCGCGCGGTTCCGGAGGGGCGACGCGTCCCGTCGCGAGCCGACCCGGCGGGGCCCCGGCCGCGCCGGGCAAGTCTGCGCCGCCGCTGCGAACCGCCCGGCACCGTGCGCTCCGCGTGAGCCCTGAACCCCTGCAGATCCGGTTCCGCCCGCGGCGAGCCTGCGCGCCGGCCGGCCCCGCATCCATCAGCAAGGAGACACCCCATGACCGACGATGTGCAGACCAAGGTCCCGGCCTGGTACAGCCCGGACGAGATCCAGGACATTCAGCGCGACCTCCTGGGCCACGCGGCGAAGATCCTCGTCCTCTGCCTGGGCGGCAAGGGCGGCGTCGGCAAGACCACCATCGCCGTGCAGGTCGCCGATCTGTGCGCGGAGGTCGGTCCCGTCCTGGCGATCGACACCGATCCGGCGAACCGGCACTTCCACACGGCGCTGATGCAGGAGACCGGCCCCGGCAGCGACACCTTCGTTCCGCGCCGGACCGGCACCACCTGCTTCCGGCAGCGTCTACGCGCGGAGGACAGCACCGGCCGCGTCGACCCCACCCTGTGTCAGGACATGATCGAGCGCGTGGTCGAAGCCGCCGAGCGCTTCGTGGTCGTCGACTTCCCGGCCGGCGACACCGAGACGACGCGGCGCTGCACCGAGATCATCGTGGAGAGCTGCCGCGAGGCGCATGTCCGCCTCGCCGTGGTCGTGGCAGCCGGCGCCGTCGATCCCACGGCCCTGGAGGTCCTCCGGGAACTCCGCCCGATGCTGATCGAGTGCGACCGGGCGATCCTGGCCAAGAACACCGCCCAGGCGACCAATTTCGACTATCTCGAATCGTCCGACCTCGTGAAGGCGCTGCGCAGGCAGCCGAACTTCCGCGTCGTCGAGATCGAGCGGATCGGCGAACGCCTCATCGAGGCCCTGCGCGTCCAGCACATGACCTGGCAGACCCTGGCGAACGGCGCACCGATGCGGCTGCGGGTTGAGGGCCGGCGCCTTCGGCGCAACTTCCACACGGCCTGGCGGGACGCCCTCCGGCCGTGACCAACCTCGAGCGGTTCTACAGGTCGGTCCACGGCCGCGACCTCCAGCCGTGGGAGCGCCAGCTCGCCGTGCGGATCGCGGCCGCCCTGAACACGACGACGGACGACGACTTCGTCCTCCACCTGCTCCTCGTGTACATGTCCACCAACGCCATCACCAACATGTACAACGAGCTGGTGGCCGCCCGGAACACGCTCGCCGAGGACAGCCGGGATCTGGTGCAGGCGCTCGCGGGCGACCTGCGCCGGAACCGGCTGATGACGTACGTGCTGCTCGGGGTGGCGGGTCTCAGCCTCCTCGGGAGCATCTGGACCCTCGCCACGGTCCAGAGCCTCCCGCGCGACACCGCCGCCTCCGTGCAGCGCGGCCCGGCCGCGCTGCCGTTGGGGCTGGGCGGCCGCTGAAACGGCCGACGCGCCGTCACGGCGCCGGCGGCAGTTCCGCGAACGAGACGGTCGTGAGGTCCTGGCCCGTGCTCGTCGAGAGCGTCGCCAGGAAGGCGAGGAGATTGGCCCGCTCGGCCGCCGAGAGATGCAGCGGCTTGATCGACCGCGACCGGCTCGGGCGCTCGATGCCGCCGCGATCATAGAGGTCGATGACGGCGTCCAGCGTCGCCACCGAGCCGTCGTGCATGTAGGGCCCGCGCCGGCCGACCTCGCGGAGGGTCGGCGTCTTGAACGCGTAGGTCAGGGCGACGGAGGTCGGCTTGAGGCGGCCGCGGCCGGTATCGGTGCCGACGCCGACGCCGATGTCGTGGAACGAGTTGTCGGTGAACGACCAACCGGAATGGCAGCCGGCACAGCCGGCCCGGCCGTTGAACAGGTCGAACCCCGACTTGGCCGCCTCGCTGATCGCGTCCTCGCTGCCGGCGATCCACCGGTCGAAGGGCGCGGCGTCGGCCACGATCAGCCGCTGGAAGGTCGCCAACGCCGCTTCCAGCCGTTCGCGGGTGACGTCGGGATCGGAGAAGGCCGTGGCGAAGGCGGCCGCGTAGCTCGGGTCGGCGGAGAGCCGCCCGAGGGCATCCGGCATCGGGAGGTTCATGTTGCCCGGTGCCGTGAGCGGCATCGCGGCGACCGCTTCGAGGCTGTGGAACTTGCCGTCCCAGCCGAGCGGCCCGTCCTGCCACGCGATGTTGAGGAGCGTCGGCGTGCGCAGGTCCATGTCGCCCTGCTGGCGCGTCGCCGCGCGGGCGCGGCCGTCGCCCCAGGCGAGGTTCGGGACGTGGCAGGTGGCGCAGGAGCGCGTCCCGTCACCCGACAGGATCGGATCGAAGAAGAGGCGGCGGCCGAGTTCGGCCTTGGCGGGCGTGTAGGGGTTCTCCGCGGGGAACGGGATCGTGGCGGGCGGGCGGTACGTGGCGCGCCAGCCATCGCGGCGCGGATCGGCACCGTCGCCGACACCGCCGCCCACGCCCACAAACCCGAGGAGCACCGCCATCGCGGTGCCGACCTTCCACGCCATCACCGACCTCACGGATCACGATTAGACCCCTATTCGTTGATGACCTGTGAATGTCCGCATGAATACACCGGCTTCGATGGCTGTCCGTGGATGCAAAGACGCGCCACCGCCAAGCTTCGCGGGAAAGATCGACGCCGTCGGGCTACTCGATCCGAATGGAAACGCTGTCGCTCGCACCCGTTGAATCCAGGACGGAGATGCGCGCGAAGCCGGCACCGTTCGGGCACCACTCGGCGCGCCGTCGCAATGTCTGTACGACCGGCTGACCGTCGACCATCCACGTGAGCGGCGGGACGCCGCCCAGGGCCTTGAGGGCCAGGCTCCCATCCTCGGCCGCACCGATCCCGCCCGCGACGAGGCCGAGGTCGATGCGGGCGCCGTCCGGCGGGTAGGCGATCCGGAGGGCCGGGCCGGCCGCGTCGGAGGCCTCGCGCCGCAGGCGGCGAAGCGGCGGCGGCAGGCCGCCCGGCCCGGCCGCCAGCACGTCCCGCGGCTGCGGAACCGGCTCGGGCTCGGTTCCCAGGCGCGCGAAGGCGTCGAACAGGATCGGCGCGGCGACCGTTCGGCCGACGAGACCCGGAACGGCGGCGCCGTCCGGACGCCCGGCCCAGACGACCACGGTGGTGTGCCGGTCGAATCCCGCCGCCCAGGCGTCGCGGTAGCCGTACGAGGTGCCGGTCTTGTAGGCGATGCGGTTCGGCAGGGCGTTCTCGGGCGGCGGCGTCCCGCGCAGGATGTCGGCGACGTACCAAGCGGAAACCGGTTCGGCGACCCGGCGCTCGGATGCGGTCGCCGTCTCCCCGGCCCGGCGGAGGAGGTCCGGCACCGACCCGCCTCGGGCGAGGCCGGCATAGAGGCGCGCGAGGTCGGTGAGGGTGATGCCGAGGCCGCCCAGCGCCACGGGCAGACCAGGCGCCGCCTCGCGCGGGAGCTGAATCCCGGCGCCGGCGGCGCGCAGCCGCGCGATGAAGCGCGCGGGCCCGACCGCGTCCATCAGCTCGACCGCCGGCACGTTGAGCGAGAGCTGCAGGGCCCGCCGGGCCGTGACCGTGCCCTGGAAGCTCAGGTCGAAATTCTCCGGGGCGTAACTCGCCGAGAAGCGCGCGGGGCGGTCCTCCAGCAGCGTCTCGGGATGCGCCAACCCGTCCTGGAACGCCATCGCGTAGACGAACGGCTTGAGGGCCGAGCCGGGGGAGCGCACCGCCAGCGTCATGTCGATGGCGCCGCGCCGCCTCGCATCCAGGTAGCCGGCGCTGCCGACCTGGGCCAGCACCCGCCCGTCGCGATTGTCGACGACGAGGATGGCGGCCGAGAGATCCGGCCCGGACGCGGCCGCGCGCTCCGTCGCCAGGGTTTCCAGCCGCTCCTGCAGGCGGGCGTCGATCGCGAGCCGGATCTCCGGGGCGCCCGGGTCGGCCGCGAGGGCCTCCTCGGCCGCGTGTGCGGCCAGCATCGGGAACGGA
Organism: Methylobacterium sp. E-046; assembly: GCF_022829625.1. Taxonomy (NCBI): domain Bacteria; kingdom Pseudomonadati; phylum Pseudomonadota; class Alphaproteobacteria; order Hyphomicrobiales; family Methylobacteriaceae; genus Methylobacterium; species Methylobacterium sp. E-046. The sequence goes on from NZ_JAKSYP010000176.1 coordinate 5,910, forward strand.
CGCCGGGCCGTCGGCACGGGTTCGGCCCTGGCGGCCTCGACCTCGGACCCGGTGAGGAGACCTTGAGCGCCGGCGATTTCGAGGACCCGGTCACGGGCCGCCCGGGCGCGTTCCGGATGGCGGTCGGGCCGGCGCGTCTCCGGCGATTGCGGGAGGGCGACGAGGAGCGCGGCCTGCGCCGCCGTCAGCCGCACCGGTTCCCGCCCGAAATAGGCGAGACTTGCCGCCCGCACGCCCTCCAGAGGACCGCCGTAAGGGGCGAGTGCCATGTAGAGATCGAGGAGACCGGCCTTCCCGAGCCGTCGCTCCAGCGCGACCGCCCGCACCATCTGGCGGAGCTTGGCCTCGAGGGTGCGCCCGCTCCGGGGCTCGACCAGCCGGGCCACCTGCATCGACAGGGTCGAACCGCCCGAGACGATGCGGCCCCGCATCAGCCACTGGCCGGCGGCGCGCAGCAGCGCCGCCGGATCGATCCCGGGATGACGTGCGAAGCGGCGATCCTCGTAGGCGAGCAGCATCGCCCGATAGCGCGGATCGACCGAATCGGCGGTGATCGGCAGGCGCCAGCGCCCGTCCAGAGTCGCGAAGGGGCGCAGGAGTGTTCCGGACCGGTCGAGCACCACCGTCGAGCGCGCGGCGGCGGCGGCGAGGTCGAGCGTCGGCAGGGCGGCGGCGTATCGCCAAGCCACGCCGGCGCCTGCCGCCAAGAGCGCGAGCAGGGCCGCGCCCAGGCACGCGCCCAGGCGCGCGACGCGGCGCATCCGGGTCGTTGCCACGCGGCGATCGAGCCCGTCCTGCAGCACGCATCCTCCCGATCCGGCACTGGCCGGCGGCCGACGCAGGATCCCCCGTTCCCGCGCGGCCGACAAGTCCAGGATGCGTCCGTGAGTCTACGCCGTGCCGACGCCCCGCAGGTGGCTGAAGTCCGGTCGATCGGGCCGGGTCGGGCGCGTCGGGAAGGGTACGACGTTCGACGGCAGTACGCTCGCCCCGGTCTCAGGGGCTGGCGCGGCTTTGCGGTTCTTGTCGAGTTTCGTCCAGCGCTCGATCCGCTTGAAGTAGGTCCGCCGTGCGAGCCAACCGGGAATTCGCTTGCCCTTCGCCATGATCAAACCCCTCTCGATGCGATCCCCCGATAGCGTTCAGTCCGCGGATCCGGTCGCGCCCCCGGATCGAATCAGAACTGTATCCGTGATACGAGCGGATCGCCGGGTGGGCCGCATCCCCTGTTTGGGTGATGCCGCGGCGAGCGCATTTCAGCGTGGCCCGGGACGAATACGGAAAGGCCCGGCGGATCGCGGCCGGGAGGTTTCGAAACGCGGGGGCCGTCCGATCGGATCCCGGAATGCCGGCCTCTCGCTGGGCCATCGCTTCGGGGACGACCGTCCCAGAACCGAGGGCGCGCTCTGCTTCCCGGGACGCCGGCCCCGGCTCCATCGCCGCTTCGTCCGTCCTGGGCTTCGCAGGCAATCCCGGATCCGACGGGCCAGGCCGGAGGCGGGCGATCCGGAGCCACGGGGCAAGGTCGGGAACGGTCAGCTCTCGATCCCGGGCCGCTGCACGGTCCGGCGATGACGGGTCGAATGCCCGGCGGCGCGAGGCCGGTGCGCCCGGGCGCCTGACCGTCCCGGATGCGAATGCTCCGGCTTCGGCGCCGGCCTGGCGCGAGGAGCATCGCGATCGGCCGATTCCGAGATCACGCGCCCGGGCAGGCTCTCACGCCGCCGCGCTCTCCTTCGCCCGCTCCTGCGCGAGCTTGGTCACGGCCACCTGATCGACCTTGCCGGTGCCCAGCATGGGGATCGCCTCCAGCACCACCACCTCGGCGGGGATCGCCACATCCGAGGCGCCGCGACCCTTGGCGAAGCTCTGATAGGCGGCCCGGGTGGCGGCCGTCTCCTGCGTGAACAGGACCAGCCGCTCGCCCTTGCGCGGATCCGGCACCGCCGCGACCGCGGTCGGACGGTCGGGCCACAACTCGGCGGCGAGTGCCTCGATGCCGGCGAGCGACACCATCTCGCCTGCGATCTTGGCGAAGCGCTTGGCCCGGCCCTTGATCGTCACGAAACCCATCGGGTCGATCGCCACGATGTCGCCGGTGTCGTGCCAGCCCCCCGGCGGCGGCTCGAGGAGGCCCGGCTTCTCGGCCCGGAGGTAGCCCAGCATGATGTTGGGCCCGCGCAACGCCAGGCGGCCCCCCTCCTCGATCCCCGGCACCGGCTCCAGGCGGGTCTCGATGCCCGGCAGGATCCGCCCCACTGTGCCGAAGCGGTTGAACATCGGCGTGTTCAGCGCCACCACCGGTCCGCACTCGGTGACACCGTAGCCTTCGAGGATGCGCAGGCCGAATTTCTCCGCCCAGGTCCTCCGGGTCGACTCCTTCACGGCCTCGGCGCCGGCCACGACGTAGCGCAGCGAGCGGAGGTCGTAGGAATGGGCCGCACGGGCGTAGCCCGTGAGGAACGTGTCGGTCCCGAACAGGACCGTGCTGTTCGAGCCGTAGATCAGTTCGGGCACGATCCGGTAATGCAGCGGCGACGGGTAGAGGTAGACCGGCACACCCGAGACCAGGGGCAGGACCAGCCCGGCGGTGAGGCCGAAGGCGTGGAACACCGGCAGGACGTTGAACACCTTGTCCATCGGTCCGAAATCGATCCGGGCCCCCACCTGCGCCACGTTGGCGAGCATGCAGCGGTTGGCGAGCACCACGCCCTTCGGCGTGCCCTCGCTGCCCGAGGTGAATAGTACCGCGCCCGGATCCTCGCCCGCGCGCGCCACCAGGGGGCGGCGGGGGGCGAGGAAACCCCGGATCTTGTCCCCGGTCGTGATGCTGGCCCGCACGTCCTCCAGGTAGATGAGTTCGACCGAGCCGCGGATCGCCTCCACGAGCGGGCCCAGCCGCCCCTTCTCGATGAAGGCCCGGGAGGTGAGGATCTTGTCCACCTGCGCCGCCCGGCAGGCCGAGAGGACGTTGGCCGGACCGGACGAGAAGTTGATCATCGCCGGCACCCGGCCTGCCGAGGCGAGGGCGAACAGCGTCACCGCGGCGCCGTTGGCGTTCGGCAGCATCAGGCCGATCCGCCCGCCGAGGGGCGCGAGCGGCATGAGCTTGCGGCCGAGGATGTTGGCGCCCATCACGAGGCGGCCGTAGGTCAGCCGCCCGCCGACCGGGTCCTCGAGGGCGTTGCGGCGCCAGCCGTGGCGCTCGCCGGCCTCGATCAGAGCGGCCATCAGGCCGCGGTCGATGTCGGTCGTGCGAAAGACGAGATCCGACATGATGCCGTAGAGGGCCGCCCCCGCCGCCTGCCGCCGGGCCTTCCCCTTGAGCGCCGGGTCCACGGCGAGGCGCACCGGCGGCATGACCGTCACGATGACCTTAGGCCACCAGCGGCGCCGCACCTGCCGGCGCGACAGGCGCGAGAAGGCGGTGCGCTCCAGCCCCTCGATCTTCACCGGCACGACCATGGCGGCCGACTTGTCGGCGATCAGCCCGGCGCCGTCATAGACCTTCATCAGGCTGCCGGTGACGGTGAGCCGGCCCTCGGGGAAGATGATCAGGGTCTCGCCGGCCTTGACCGCGTTGATCAGCGTCCGGGTGGCGAGGGGGCGCGTCGGGTCCAGCGGCATCGCCTTGGTGACCCGCAGGAAGGGCCGCACCCACCAGCGCTGCGCGATGCCGCTGTCGATGGCGAAGACCGGCTCCTGCTCCAGGAGAGACAGGGCGAGCGGCGCATCGAGGAACGAGACGTGGTTGAGGGCCACGATGGCGTTCGGCCCGGCCGCCGCGATGTTGTCGAAGCCGCGTACCTCGAGGCGGTAGAAGGCCCGGAACAGGATCGACAGGGCGTCGCGGAACGGGCTGGTCGGCAGGGTCGCGAACACGATCGCGCCAACGATCAGGTTCAGCACCGCCACCACGGCGAGCAGGCTCGCGATCGACAGGCCCGCCCCCTGCAGCGCCGCCAGCGCCAGGGTGCCGGCCACCATGAAGGCCGCCGTCATGACGTTGACGGCGCCGATGATCCGCGCGCGCATCGCCTTCTCGGCCCAGGCCTGCACGGCCGCGAAGGACGGCACGATGTAGAGGCCGCCGGAGATCGCCAGACCCAGGAAGTCGATCCCGGCGCGCAGGCCGTGACCGGTTTGGAGGAACGCGAACGGGCCGATCGGCTCCGCGGGCGGCGCCGGCAGGTGGCCGATCGTCCAGGCGAGGTCGAGGCCGAACAGGCCCATCAGCACCGCGCCGACCGGCGTCGGCAGCAGCACGATCCGGCCGCTGGCGAGCCACGAGGCGAGGCCCGATCCCACCGCGATGCCGATGGAGAACAGGGCGAGCAGCAGCGTGATCACCGTCTCGGTGCCGTTGAAGGCGCCGCGCACCAGCACGGGCAGCAGCGACAGCACCACGACGCCCACGAGCCAGAACCAGCTCACCGTGAGGGACCCGCGCCACAGGCGCGTGTCGGCCCAGAGGTCGCGCAGCAGCGCGTAGGTCGAGCGGGCGACGTTCGGGTCGACGCGCAGGTCCGGCGCACCCTCCCCGGTCGCCGGGATCATGCGGGCGGAGAGCCAGCACAGGATGGCGAAGCCCATCACCAGGGCGGCGAACAGGAGGCCGGAGCCGCCGATCGCGGAGGCGGCGCCGGCCGCGATCGTCCCGAGCAGGATCGCCAGGAAGGTCGCGGCCTCCACCAGGGCGTTGCCGGCGGGCAGCTCCTCGCGGCGGAGGTGATCCGGCAGGATCCCGTACTTGATCGGGCCGAACAGCGCCGCAATCGTCCCGAACAGGCCGAGGGCCACGAACAGCACCGGGATCGAGTGCAAGAGGAAGCCGAGCACCGCGGTGCCGGCCGCGAAGATCTCGGCGAACTTGAGCCGCCGGGCCATGAGGGCCTTGTCGTACCGGTCGGCCCACTGGCCGCCGAGGCCCGACAGGATGAAGAACGGCCCGATGAACACGGCGCTCGCGAGCGTCACCAGCACGCCCGCATGGGCGTCCGCCTGGCCGCCGATCCCGAACAGGATCAGGAAGGCGAGCGCGTTCTTCAGGAAATTATCGTTGAATGCCGAGAAGAACTGGCACCAGAACAGCGGCGCGAAGCGCCGCGCAGTCATCAGGCTACGGAACATGGCGATCTCTCGGTTCCGAACCTGACTGGCCCACGAGAGACGGTCAGGTCAAATCGGACCGCGGCGAACGCACAGGGATCGCGGGCGCAGAGTTACCGCACCGTGTGGACCGGCACCGCGTCGCGGGACGACCGGCCGGCCTCCTCAGGCCTTGCGGGCCAGGCGCCCCCGCCGCCCGAGGGCGGTGCCGGTGCGCCGGGCGATGGCGGCGCGCAGGGCGGCGCCGCAATCGTAGGACCAGTAGACGTGCGCCGTCAGGGTCGTGACCACGAAGAGCACGGCACCGGCCGCGCAGAGCGGCAGCAGCAGCAGGAACGTCAGGACCATCCCCACCGCGGTCCGCTCGGCCAGGGAGGCCTGCGGCCAGGGATCGATCGGCAGGGAGAAGCGTCGTCCGGTGCGCATGGCTTCGACCCCCGGTGGTTCGGCCTGTCGCGAATCAGGAGGTCAACAGCCGGCATCCTCCGACGTTGCGTCCCGCGAGCCGAAATCGCCCACCCCGTGACGTTCCGGCTCGGTGCGAAGGCGCAACCGCGGGCGCCGAACCGTGTTGCCGCTTCGGTCGTTCAACGGTTTCGAGGTGAGTATGGCACGGGTTGCGGTCGTTACCGGAGGCACCGCCGGCATCGGGCTCGCCACGGCGCATGCCTTCGCCGCGGGGGGGTGGTCGGTGGCGGTGATCGCGCGCGATCCGGATCGTCTCGCCGCGGCGGAGCGGGCGCTCGCCGCCTATGGCCAGCCCGTCCTGGCGATCAGCGCCGACGTCGCCGACCCGCAGGCCGTCGACGCGGCCGCCGACCGGGTGGAGAGCGAACTCGGGCCGATCCGCGCCTGGGTGAACAACGCCATGTCGACGGTCGTCAACCCGGCCGACCAGATCACGCCGGACGAGTATCGGCGGGTCACCGAGACCACCTATCTCAGCCAGGTCTACGGGACGCTGGCGGCGCTGCGCTTCATGAAGCGGCGCAACCGCGGCGCGATCATCCAAGTCTCCTCCGGCCTCGCCATCCGGGCGGCGCCCCTGCAGGCGCCCTATTGCGCGGCGAAGTTCGCGGTCTCGGGCTTCACCGACGCTCTGCGCTGCGAGTTGCTCCACGACCGGGTCGATGTCAGCCTCAGCGTCGTCTACCTGCCGGCGGTCAACACGCCGCAGTTCAATTGGGCGCGCAACCGGACCGGCCACCGGCAGTACGCCCCCGATCCGGTCTTCGACCCGCGTCTCTGCGCCGAGGCGATCCTGTATGCCGTCGAACACCCGCGCCGCGAGGTCTGGGTCGGGCGCTCGTCGATGATGATGGCCGCCGCCCAGGCCCTGGCCCCGGCGCTCGCCGACCGCAAGGCCGCCTCCATGTGGTCGGCGCAGCTCTCCGACGAGACCATCCCCGAGATGGAGGGTAATCTCTTCGAGGCCGTGCCCGGCCCGGTCGGGATCGACGGCCGCTTCCTCGGTCGGACGAAGGCGAGCCGGGCCGAGTTCTGCACGAGCCGCACCCGCGACCTCGTGGTCGGCGGCCTCGCCGGTCTGGCGCTGATCGGACTGGCCGGAACCGTCCACGCCGCCCGCTCGGCCCGCCGCCTGCCCGGACGGACGTGACGGCTGCGTCCGAACGCGCAGCCTGTTACACGAGCCGCCCCGAGGAAGGTCCGAGACGATGCCCGGCTATCTGCCCTTCGCGGGCGCCCTGAAGCTGCCCGCCTATACCTGCGACAATTGCGGGTTCTGGCAGCGCCACTTCGAGGTGCCGCCCGCCTGCCCGATGTGCCTCGACGCCCGCCACGTGGTGCCGCAGGACGGCTGGCGCTTCCGCACCGCCCGGGAGGCGCAGGACGCCTTCCCCTGCCACTGGCGGGAGCTGGAGCCAGGGGTGTGGCGCTTCTGGAACGAGCCGGTCAGCGGCATCGGGCCCTCCGCCTACCTGATCCAGACCGAGCACGGGAACATGGGGTTCGAGGGCTGCCCGGTCTTCAGCGAGGCCGCCCTCGACCAGATCGAACGGCTCGGCGGCATGGCGGTGCTCTCCGCCTCGCACCCGCATTCCTACGGAGCGCTGCCGCAGCTTCAGGACCGCTTCGACCCGGAGCTGTGCTTGGCCGCGGCCGACTTCACCTGGAGCGCGGCCCTGCAGGTGAGCTGGCCCTACGACGACTTCCTCGAACCCCTGCCGGGCCTGGAGCTGCACCGCACCGCCGGCCATTTCGACGGCCACGCGATCCTGTACGACCGGGCCCGGAAGATCTGCTTCTGCGGCGACGCGCTGAAGTTCGAGCTCGACCCGGCGGATTTTCGCCGGGCGACCACGATCTCGGCCCACAAGGCCTTCGTGCGCGGGGTGCCCCTCACCCCGAGCGAGCTGCGCCGCTACCGCGACGTGTTCGAGCGCCTCGACTTCGTCCAGACCTGGACGCCGTTCGAGCCCGCGCGCAATTGCGGGCGGCCGGAGGTGCTGGCGCTCCTGGACCAGTTGATGAGCGGCCGTTCCCACGCCGCTCCGGTCCCCCTCGACGGGCTCAGGGCCGAACGGACGGATCAGGGCTGAGGGCCATCGGCCGGCCGGCGGCCGAGCCCCGGAGGCGGCGGTGTCAGGCCGCCCTGGCGTCCGCGGCCGATTGCATGACGCTCGCGACGATGTCGAAGGTCTCGGACCACGCCTGCCGCAGCTCCGGCGAGAAATCCGGACCCAGGCCCTGTTCGAGGGTCCACAGCAGCGCGGCACCGACCGGTTCGAAATGGGCCGCCACGGTGCCGTAGGCCACGTGCCGACGCCCGAGTTCCGTGACGGCCGCCACGAAGGCCTCCGGCGTGTCCAGATTGGCGACCGCCAACCCCAGCATGGCGATCAGCTTCCGCTTCTGCGCGGTCATGTCCGCGGGGAAGAGCCTCCGAACCGGCGGGGCGAGCTCGAACAGGCGCGCGTAGAACAGGTCGGCGGCCGTGTCCGCGATCAGCTGCACCTTCGCGAAGCTGTTCCGGACGAGCATGACCTGCGACGCCGAGATCGCGTAGGAGGCGCGGACGTTGGCCAGGAACCGGCCGACCTCGGCGGTCAGATGGTCGGCTTGCCGTGACAGCGCGGATGCGGCGCCGAGCACACGGCTCGCCGCCGCCCCCGTCGCCTCGGCCGCGCCCGCCACGCCCGCGATGGTGCTGGTCACCGCCCCGGTGCCGGCGGCCGCCTGGCCGACATTGCGCACGATCTCCTGCGTCGCCGCGCCCTGCTCCTCGACCGCCGCCGCGACGCTCGCGGAGACGCCGTTGATCTCGCGGATGCGCGCCGTGATCGCGCCGATCGCCGACACCGCCCCGCCGGTGGATGTCTGCACCTGCGCGATCTGACCCGAGATCTCGTGGGTGGCCCTGGCGGTCTGCTCGGCCAGCGCCTTCACCTCGGCGGCGACCACCGCGAAGCCGCGTCCCGCCTCGCCGGCACGGGCCGCCTCGATGGTGGCGTTCAGGGCCAGCAGGTTGGTCTGGCCGGCGATCGCGGAGATCAGCCCGGCCACGTCGCCGATCCGGCTGACGGCCCGGCTCAGATCCTGCACCCGCGCGCCGGTCTCGTCCGCTTCGCCGGCGGCGGAGCGGGCGAGCTCGGCCGAGCCCTGGACCTGCCGGCCGATCTCCTGGACCGACGAGCCCAGTTCCTCGGCGGCCGCCGCCACGGTGCTGACGTTCGAGGCGGCCTGCCCGGCCGCGATCGCCACGGTGGACGATTGGCTGGCGGTCTCGGCGGCGGTGGCCGTCATGGTCTGGGCCGCGAGGTGCAGCTCCAGGGCCGCCGCCGAGACATGGCCGATGATCCCGCCGACCGCGGCCTCGAAGGTTTCGGCCATCTGGCGCATGCCGGTCCGGCGCTGATCCTCTGCCGTGCGGCGCGCGTCGTCCGCATCGGCTTCGAGCCGGCGCGTGCGGATCAGGTTGTCCTTGAAGACGTGGACGGCCGTCGCCATCGCACCGATCTCGTCGCTGCGCCCGAAACCGGGGATTGTCGTCTCCGCCGCGCCCTCCGCGATCGCCCGCATCGCGCCCGCGAGGCGCACGATCCCGAGGGCGACGCGGAAGTGGATGATCCACGCCGCAGCGATCGAGAGCGCCGAGGCCACGAGCGCGATCCCCAGGAAGATCCGGAAGCGCATCGTCGCGGCCCGGGCGCGCAGGCCGGCCTCTTCGCCGACGGCCTTCATGATGGCGATGGCGGTCTCGTCGATCAGCACGAGGCCCATGACCTGCCCCTGCTGCCAGGTCTTAATCTCGTCGTCGGCGGCGGCGGGCGTGGTGGTGCCATCGACGACCGTGCCGATGAGCTTCGTGCGCAGGTGATTGAACGGCCCGTCGAAATACCCCTCGCTCGCGGTGCGATAGGCGGCGGTCACGGTCGCGGGCACGTCCGTGGCGGACAGGATCTGTCCGGCCATCGTCCAGGCGGTCGCAGCGCGCATCCGGGTGGCCCGGACCGTGTCGCGCTCCCCGTCCGTCGCGGGCTTGCGCATGACGAGCGCGTTGTAGGCCGTGGCACCCTCGGTGCCGCTGTTCGTGCGTGCCAGCCAGATCGCCGCGTTGGCATCCAGCAGCGATCCCGTGCTCGGATCGAGGGTGCGGATCTGCTTCTCGAGAAGTGCGGCCGCCGCCTCCAGCCGCTTCGTGATCTCCGATCCGAGTTCGGCGACGCGCGTTCGCAACCTGTCGTCGCGTTCCGCGATCGGCATCCCGAGGGCGCCGTCGAGATCCGGACGCAGGCTCTTCCAGGCGTCGATCCGCTCGACCAGATCACGGCCCGCCAGCTGGACGGCAGGATCGGGACTCGCTGACAGAGCCGCGATGGCGGCCGCGACGCTTCGATCGAGCTGCGGGCGCCGGCCCGCGATGAGGTCCTTGTGCTGCGCGCGGTTCGCCTCGGGATCTGCCGCGAGAGCCACGCCGCTGTAGCCCCACTCGAAGCGGAAGTCGGTCCGGCTCAGGAACAGGCTGCGATCCGTCTCCGCGTAGGTCACCACGGTCTGCGCCGCCGACGATTGCCGAATGCTGGTCACGAATTCGTATATCGGGTTGCCGACTGCCAGCAAGCTCAAGATCGATGTCAATGTTATCAACACCATGCGAATTGATGGACGCAGCATCGGTCCCGTCTTGTCTCGAGCGAGTCGTAACGATCTCTTTCATATGAGGAGACTTGATGTCAAAAATATCTCGCAGATTGCGATCTTATTTATAAACTTGAATTGTAAATACAATCGCATGTATTCGGAGCCGAACAAAGTACAAAATCTGTATTATAGGATCATAGGATTCTTGTATTCCGTTCCGTGGTATCGGCTCGCAGCGAATACGGGGATCGCTTCCGGGGTGCGCCGCGCATCTTGCGGCTCTCGTCTCGCGACGCGCTCGAGGCCGGCGGCGGCGACCAAGCGACCGGGACCGCATGCCTGTCGCCGTTGCGATCGAAGGCGGCCCGCGCAGGTCTCGGCCTACGGAGGTTGATGGCCTGAGGGGCTGCCGCGGCCGTCCCGTGGGGATGCATGTCTGCGCCCTCCGCCGCAGCTGCCCCCACCTCGGCGAGAGCCGGAGCGTGCCCGCGAACCAGGGCCCGCGGACCCTGGTCCACCGAAGCGCGACCGGGGATCGCCGCCGGGCGCGTGCATTCTTCGACGCACCGCGTCTACGGGCGGTAGAGCGGATCGTTCTCCAGGCGGATCGGCTGGCCGTGGGGCGTCGCCGCGGCGGCCCGCAGGAAGGCCGCGGTGCGCGCCGACACGGTCTCGGGTCCGGCCACGCCCCGCTCGGCCAGGATCGCCTCCAGCGTCGCCAGCCACGCGCCGTAATCCGCCGCCCGTTCGGGGGCATCCCCGGGACGGATCTCCCGGCCGAGGCGATCCGTCCATTCCGACCACGTGAACAGCCCGGCCTCCTGCAGGGAGACCACCAGGGCGAAGACCTGTGCCTCCCAGGGCGCCGCAAAGGTGTTCGGCGAGGGTTCGGTCACGCGGGATCCAGGTAGGGTTCGAAGGCTGCCACGGTGACGACGCCGCCCGGATCGCCGCTCTCGCCCCACAGCTCCTGCGCGGTGAAGGCGACCGTGTAGAGCCAGGTCGGGTTCTCGCCGGTGCGGTAAGCATTGGTATCGGGGAAGACGTAGACCCCGTCGGTGCGCACGATCCGGCCGCGCTTGCCGCGCACGTAGCGCGGCAGCCTCGTATGGCCGGTCGGGTGGATATTGCGGGCCACGATTCTGTCGCCCACGGCGAAGCGGGCGGGGGCATCGGCGGCGCGGCTGCTCGGGAAACCGGCCCGGAAGAGCGCCTCCAGACCCTCCCGGGCCAGGACCCGGGCGACGGGCTTGGCCGGCTCCGCGGACCTGCCGGTGGCGATTTCGGACGGGGTCGCCAGTCCGGTGCCGGCGACCTGCTTTTCCAGGGCCCGGAGCCAGATCTCGTAATAGCTCGATCCGAGGTACTCCGCGGGCGGCAGCGACTCGCGGTTGGCGCGGCTGCCGTCGAGGTTCCAGGCGCCGGTGTAGCCCATGGCCATCGCCAGGGCGAAGACGCGGCGCTCCCACGCGGCGTGGAAGACCGGCTCGTCCGGCTCCGGCGCCACCGGCCCGAAGCCGTGCGCGCCGCCGAGGTCCTGGGCGCCGTTCATACCGGCATCTCCGCGGGCGTGGCCGGGATGCCCCTGGGCAGGCCAGTGCCGATCATCGCATCGCGCGTCACCAGCGCGGCGAGCGCCTCCTCGGAGAAGCTCGCGGTTTCCGCCGGCCGCATCGGCAGGACCATGTAGCGGGTCTCGGCGGTCGAATCCCAGACCGTGATGCGGGTGGTCTCCGGAAGGGTCACCCCGAACTCGGCCAGCACGCCGCGGGGATCGATCACCGCCCGGGCCCGGTAGGGCGGCGCCTTGTACCAGACCGGCGGCAGGCCGAGCACCGGCCAGGGGTAGCAGGAGCAGAGGGTGCAGACGACGAGGTTGTGGGTCTCCGGCGTGTTCTCCACCACGACCATGTGCTCGCCGCCGCGGCCGCCGATGTCGAGCTCGGCGATGGCCGGCGTGGCATCGCTCAGGAGCCGCGCCCGGTAGGCTGGATCCGTCCAGGCCCGGGCCACGACGCGGGCGCCGGCATGGGGGCCGACCTTGGTCTCGTAGAGTTCCACCAGGGCATCGAGGGCGGCCGGGTCGACGTAGCCCTTCTCGGCGAGCAGGGATTCGAGCGCCCGCACCCGCGCCTCGACGGGAGAAATCTCGCTGCCGTGGTGATGATGCGCATCATGCGCGTGGTCGTGGCCCATCCAACTCTCCCGGCGATGCGCATCATGCGTCACCGCGCGTTCCGTCGCCGCCCCGCGACGACAGCTATATCAACCGATGCCGCCCGAAGGCGATACGCAAAATACCCGGGCGAAGTCGGGAGCGTTTGGCATCGGTTCAGAATTATGCAGGTACTCGCATTAGACCCGTTCCAGTATACCAGGACGGAGGGGTCAGGATACGGTCATGATCGATGACGCTGCCATGCCGACAGCCGACGCGGGGGCCAGCCCGAACGCGGACGGCTACGCGACGGTGATCGGTCAGCACCTCGCCCTGCCGATCCGCGAGTATTTCCAGATCGCGGAACGGGAGCCGCTGCCGGCGCATCTCGATGCCCTGTTGGCGCGGTTCGAGGCGGCGGTCGCTGCACATGGTCAGGTCGTGGCCTTCGATTTCCGCGGCGACATCATCCGGGCATTGCCGGCGCTGCGGTCCTTCGCGCTGTCGCTGGTGGGCGACGTGAGCCGGGCCGACGACCTCGTGCAGGAGACCTTCGTCAAGGCCTGGGCCAACCAGCAACGGTTCCGGCCCGGGACCAACTTCACCGCGTGGTTGTTCACGATCCTGCGCAACCAGTTCTACTCGGATCTCCGCAAGACGCGGCGCGAGATCGAGGACGTGGACGGGACCCACGCGAGCCAGATGACCAGCCTGTCGGACCAGGAGGATGCCAGCACCCTCAAGGTTGTCTGGGAGCGGCTCGGCGATCTCCCGGCGGCGCAGCGGCAGGCCCTGCTCCTGGTCGGCGCCGAGGGGCACACCTACGAAGAGGCGGCGACCAAGCTCGGCTGTCAGGTCGGCACGGTCAAGAGCCGGGTCAGCCGCGCCCGGTCTTCGCTCCTCGACACGCTCGGGGTCGTCGTCGCCGGGCAGGCCCCGGCGCCGTGAAGGCAGGGGTCTGATCGGACCCTGTCCGCCACGGCAGGGAACGAGGCGCCGACGGCCGTCCCGGGCACGGGTCTGCATCAGGGGTTTCGGACAGTGGAACCGGTGCCTGCGCCGGACGGTCGTCCGGATCGATCGAACGCGGCCCCATAACCGGCGTCTCGCGGGACCGGCTGCGATCGGGGCATGCGGCATGGCCATCGCGACCGCTGCGCCCCGTATCCGGGATCGACCGTGCGCGAGGCACGTCGTCATGCCGGAACGTCTCGGGCCCTGGCCGGCCGCGATCCGGTGCATCGAGGCCGGCGGGATGCGTCCGGTCGTCGACTCGGGTGCCGACCATGCCCCGCTGTATAGCAGTTTAATGTCGCTTTAAGGTTGTAGTCTGAGAACAGATCGTCAGTCGCGATGGGACCGTGCTGATATTCGCGCCTGTTCCCGTGCTGCCAATCGGATGAACCTCCTCAAAAACCTGAAGCTCCTCGGCAAGCTCGCGATCCCGGTCGCGATCCTGATCGGCGTGGCGCTGAGTATGGTCTTGCTGGCCCGTGCCAAGCTGAACACGCTGGATCAGAACACCCACGACATCGTCGAGATCAATGCGGCCCGTGCCATCCGGGTCCAGCAGCTCGCCTTCGCGGTCGACGAGATGACGATCCGCGACAAGAACGTGATCATCGAGACGGACCCCGCCGTGCTCGCCCGGCAGGCCAGCCAGTTCGAGGTGAACAAGCGCGAGGCCCTGGCGAAGGCCGATGAACTGATCGCCTTCAGCGGGTCGCCGGAGCGCCGCGCCGTGAACGCGGCGATCAAGGACCAGCTGGTGGCGTATGTCGCCTCCGTCGAGAAGGGCATCGGCCTCGGTCTGCGGGGCGACAAGCGGTCGGCCCTGGAGATCTCGGCGAACACCAGCCGCGTCGTCCGCCTCAAGCTGATCGACGAGCTCAACGCGCGCATCGCCGCCAACCTGCAGGATCTCAAGGACGCGGAGGACAACGCCTCCGCGGTCGCCGCCTCCGCCACGATGACGCTCACGATCCTGGCCGCGATCGGACTGCTCTCCGCGACCGGCCTCCTGGCCGCCATCGCGGGCTTCGGCGTCGCCCGGCCGCTGAACGGAATGGCCTCCGCCATGAGCCGCTTGGCGTCCGGTGACCTGGACGTTCCGGTCATCGGCACCGAGCGTCGGGACGAGGTCGGGTCGCTCGCCCGCTCGCTGCAGGTGTTCAAGGAGAACGCCCTTCAGGCGCGTACCCTCGCGGCTGCCCAGGAGGTGGAGAGCGCGGCCAAGATGCGCCGCGCCAACGCTCTGGACAGGCTGACCCGGGCCTTCGAGGACAGCGTCTCGGTGCTGACCCAGGGCCTCGCCGGGGCCGCCACCGAGATGGAGGCGACCGCCCGCGCCATGACGGCCACCGCCGAGGAGACGACGCATCAGAGCGTTTCGGCGGCCGGTGCCGCGCAGCAGACCTCGGCCAACGTGCAGACGGTGGCCGCGGCCAGCGAGGAGATGTCGGCCTCCGTCGCCGAGATCGTGCATCAGGTGAGCCAGTCGTCCCGCATCGCCGGTCAGGCCGTCGAGACCGCTCACCGGACCGACGCGACGGTCCAGCGGCTGACCGGAACCGCCGAGCGTATCAGCTCGGCCGTGTCGCTGATCACCGACATCGCGAGCCAGACCAACCTGCTGGCCTTGAACGCCACCATCGAGGCGGCCCGGGCCGGCGAGGCGGGCCGCGGCTTCGCCGTGGTGGCGACCGAGGTGAAGGAACTCGCCGGCCAGACCGGCCGGGCGACCGGCGAGATCGGCGAGCGGATCGCCGAGATCCAGGCCGCCACCCGGGAGGCGGTGTGCGACATCCAGGAGATCGGGCGCGTCATCGGCGAGATGTCGGCCTACGCGGCGAGCATCGCGGCCGCCATGGAGGAGCAGGGCGCGGCGACGCAGGAGATCACCCGCAACGTTCAGGAAGCCGCCCGCGGCACCGAGCAGGTCACCCACAACATCGGTTCGGTGCGGACGGGCGCCGGCCAGACCAGCGCCGCCGCCACGCAGGTGCTCGGCTCCGCGCAGGAGCTGGCGCGCCATGCGGAGAGCCTGACCCGGGAGGTCTCCACCTTCCTGGCCGGCGTGAAGGCGGCCTGAGCCGGCGCTTCATCTGCCCCGTCCTGCCCCACCAGGAGCCCGCCCGGCAATCGCCGCGGCGGGCTGCTTCATGGCGCACGCCCCTCTCGATCCCCTGCTCCTCCGGGGTCGCCATGAACCGGCAACGTCCGCTCTCACCAGTCCCGCGCGAGGTTTCGGAGGCGAACTGGACCGGCAACGGCGATCCCGCCGCCCCGGGGTCAATCGCTGCACAAACGGCAGAACGCTGGCTGACCGAAGAAGAAGCAGCCGTTCTATCAGCCGCCGCGCTTCAAGCGCGTGATCAACTTGGCTTCTGCTGCCGCGGCCGGCATCGACCTGCCGGCAAGCCGCGTCGCGCGGGCCGACGAATTGATCGCATGAGCGCCGGTCCGCCCGGCAGGGTGCCGGAAGGCGGATCGTCGCGGTTCAATCGCCTGGTTCAGGCTCCCATAGCCGAATCCCGGGTCCGCCGGCTTCAACCGCCCAGCTCGCCGCACGGCACGTCGCTGTCCTCGCGCCGACGCCGCAGGGGCGTCCACGCGAGAGCGGCGAGCGAACCCTGTCAGCCGATCGGCGGCCGCCGCAGGTGCCAGTCCGTCACCCGCTGGTAGGCCTGCCCGATGCGCAGGGCCATGGCTTCGTCGTAGCCCCGGCAGACGATCTGGAGCGAGAGCGGCAGCCCGGTGGCGGTGAAGCCGTTCGGCAGTGAGAGCCCGCACAGGTCGAGCAGGTTGCCGAACCGGGTGAAGCGGGACGGCAGGTGCGCCTCGTCGACCTCCGCGAGCGCCACGGCCGCACATTCCGTCGTCGGTGTCAGCAGGGCGTCGATGCCTTCGACCGCCGCCGCATAATGCAGCTTCATCGCGGCGCGGCGGTGCAGCGTGGCGAGGTAATCCTGGGCCGGGACCTGCGCGCCGGCCAGGATCCGGGCCCGCACCGCATCACCGAGCGGCGCGGACGGATCCTCCGCCAGGGCGCCGTTGACGAAATAGGCCTCGGCGTTGGTGATCTGGCTCATCGCCACGCAGTCGCTGAACCGGAACGGCAGGGCGACGTCGACGATCTCGGCCCCCTGCCCGGCCAGCAGGTCGAGGGCCGCGTCGTAGGCCGCCAGCATGTCCGCGGCGACGCCCTCGCGTTCGGCGGCCGGCATGCGGCCGAGCCGCAGGCCGCGCACGCCGCGGTTCAGGACTGGCCAGGGCGCGTCCGGTGCGATGCCGCGGGTCGTCGGGTCGCGGAGATCGGGGCCGGAGATCGCCTCGTACAGGAGCGCGACGTCCTCCACCGTGCGGGCGAGCGGGCCGGGCGTGTCCAGCGTGGTCGAGAGCGGCACGATCCCCCAGGTCGAGACGCGCCCGACCGTCACCTTGAGGCCCGTCAGCCCGCAGAAGGCGGCCGGCAGGCGCACCGATCCGCCGGTGTCGGTGCCGATGCCCCAGGGCGCCATCCGGGCGGCCACGGCGACGCCGGTGCCGCTGCTCGACCCGCCCGGCGTGCGCGGGGTCTCGGGATCCCAGGGGTTCCGGGGCGTGCCGAGATGCTGGTTGGTGCCCCAGCCGCCATAGGCGAACTCCACCGTATGGGTCTTGCCCAGCACGATCATGCCCTGGCCGATGAGGCGCCGGGCGATCGTGGCCGTGCGCGCGGCCCGGCGTGCGCGGTGGGCCGCCGAGCCGCCCATGGTGATCCGGCCTTCGAGGTCGATCAGGTCCTTGAGCACCACGGGCACCCCGTGGAGCGGTCCCACCCCGTGCCCCGACCGGATCGCCCGGTCGGCGCCCTCGGCGGCGAGGCGCGCGTCGGCGGACAGGACCTCCGTAAAAGCCTGGAGCTTCGGTTGCAGCCGGTCGATCCGGCCGAGCAGCGCGTCCACCGCGTCGACCGGGGAGAGCGTCCGCGCCTGGATCGCGCGGCCGAGTTCGGCGGCGGAGGCGAATGCGGGATCGATGTCGGACATGGATCTTACTGCACGCTGACGAGGGTGAGATCCACGAACCAGGATTGCGGCGAGACGAAGCCGTGGATCTTCTTGGACATCCCGCGGGGATTGAGGTCGTGGACGACGAACAGCCAGGGCGGATCGTCCACGAGGCGCTCGTGGGCGGCTTTGGTCTGCGCGTCGATCACCTTAGCGTCGGTGGTCTCGGCGAGGGCCTTCAGGGCCGCGTTGAACGCCTCGTCCTTCCAGGTGGGGAAATTGAAGCCGTTCGGCGGAAGCCGGTCGTCCGCGAAGTAGCGGGCCATGACGGCGACGTCCGAGGAGGGGGAGGAGACATTGAGCGCCATCGAGCCCTGGAGGCTCGGCGCGTCCGGCAGCGCCCGGCTGGAGTTCAACAGCACCTGCCATTCGACCACGTTGAAGGTCACGTCGACGTTGCAGGCCTGCTTGAGGTTCTCCTGCAGGTACTCGTTCATCGGCATCGGCAGCATCTGGCCGGAGCCGGAGGACGAGATCATCACCTTGAAGCTCAAGGGCTTCTTGTCGGTGAAGCCGGCCTCGGCGAGGAGCGCTTTCCCCTTGGCGGCGTCGAACGTGTAACGGTTCTTCGGCGCGCCGAAATTCGGGTCCCTGTCGTTGAGCCAGCCCGAGGCCGGCTCCGCCGTCCCGTTCAGCAACTCGACGATGCCGGCGCGGTCGATGCAGTAGTTCAGGGCCTGCCGGACGCGCACGTCCTTCAGCGGGCTGTCCTTGGCGCCGATGTTGAAGAAGTACGGCCAGACATGCGGGTACGAGCCCGTGGTGATGGTGAAGCCCGCCTGTTTGAGCGACGGAATCGCGTCGGGCGCCGGCACCTCGATCCAGTCGACCTGACCGGATCGCAGCGCCGCCACCCGGGCATTCGCCTCCGGGATCGGCATCAGCCGGACCTTGTCGACCTTGGCCTTCCGGTCCGGATCCCAGTAGCCGTCGTTCCGGGCGAGATCGACCGCCTCGCGCGGGGCGACGCGGGTGATCTTGAACGGTCCGGTCCCGGCCGCCGGCAGGGCCGCCACCTTGCTCCAGTCGCGCCCCGCCTTCTCGAAGGAGGTCGGCGAGGTGAACAGCAGGTAGACGACCATGTAGGGGAAGTACGAGGCGGCCTGGGTGGTGGTGATCTGGACCGTGGCGTCGTCGATCTTCCGGTAGCTGCCGACCAGCGGTGCCCGGGCGCGGGTGATGCCGGCGCCCTGGGCCTCGAATTGCGGGCTGTCGTTCCTGTAGTAGCGGTCGAGGTTCCAGATCACCGCGTCGGCGTTGAAGGGAGTTCCGTCATGGAACAGGACGCCCTGACGCAGGTGGAAGGTCCAGACCGCCTTGTCGTTCGGATCCTGCTCCCAGCGCTCGGCCAGGGCCGGGACCAGTCCGGCGAGCTGGGTGGTGCTCTTCAGGTCCCACTGCACCAGCCCCTCGAAGATCGGGTAGCCGAGGAAGCGCATGCCCTCGAAGCCGTTGTTGGGCATGCCCGTGGTCGTCGGAATGTCGGTCGCCGTCATGGCGATGCGCAACACGCTCTCGGCGCTGGCCGGTCCCGTCAGGACGACCGTTCCGGCGAGGGCGGCGACAATCAGGCGGCGAACTGTCATGGGCTTCCATTCGTCGAGGCTGCGGCGCGGCAACCGCGACTCCTGCGCGAATCCCGTGCCAGTCAGGAGTCTAGGCCCCGCTTCAGGCGAAGAGGAGGTGTCAGGCTCCGCCCCTTGCGCGTCGCGTCGCCTGCGCCACGATAATAAAAAATTCGAGTCGCCGGCCAGGCTGGGCCGGACCGTGAGGGAGCCGCCCGTGAGCGATGGAACGCCGAGCACCATGAACGGGGCCGAGAGCCTGGTCCGGACCCTCGTGGACGGCGGGGTCGAGGTCTGCTTCACCAATCCCGGCACCTCGGAGATGCACTTCGTCGCCGCCCTCGACCGGGTCGAGGGCATGCGCTGCGTCCTGTTCCTGTTCGAGGGCGGGGCGACCGGTGCGGCGGACGGCTACGCCCGCATGGCCGACAAGCCGGCCTCGACGCTGCTCCACCTCGGGCCCGGCCTCGCCAACGGTCTGGCCAACCTCCACAACGCCAAGAAGGCGCGCACGCCGGTCGTCAACATCGTCGGCGAGCATGCGACCTACCACCGGGAATACAATGCGCCGCTGACCTCGGATATCGAGGGGCTGGCCCGGCCGATGTCGTCCTGGGTGCGGACCGGCATGAGCGCCGGCGAGATCGGTCCGGACGGCGCCGCCGCCATCGCGGCCGCCCGGACCGCCCCGGGGCAGGTCGCCACCCTGATCCTGCCGGCCAACACCGCCTGGGATCCCGGCACCGGTCCGGCGCCGGTGCCCGCCATCCCCGAGCGGGCGCGGGCGAGCGACGAGGCCGTCGCGGCGGCCGTCGAGGCGCTCCGGAGCGGCGAGCCGGTGCTCCTGCATCTCGGTGACCGGGCGGTGCGGAACGAGGGTCGGGTGCTCGCCGACCGGATCGCCCGCAAGACCGGCGCGCAGATCATGGCGATGACGTCCAATTCGCGGATCGACCGCGGCGCCGGCACCGTGCCGGTCGAGCGCCTGCCCTACCCGATCGACCAGGGCATCGCGGCGCTGAAGGACTTCCGCCACGTCATCCTGATCGGCGCGACCCCGCCGGTGGGGTTCTTCGCCTATCCCGGCAAGCCGAGCCTGCTGGCGCCCGAGGGCAGCACGACGATCACGCTGGCCACCCCCGAGGAGGACCAGATCGACGCCCTGGAGCGGCTCGCCGAGGCGGTCGCGGCCCCGCCGGCGGGGCCGGTTTCCGTCGCCCCGCGCCCGAAGCTCCCGACCGGCGGCCCTCTTGACCAGGACACGATCGGGCAAGTGCTCGGCGCGCTGATCCCGGAGGGCGCCGTGATCTGCGACGAATCGATCACCACGGGCCGCAACTTCTTCGCCCTGACCCGGGATGCGGCGCCCCATACGTGGCTGCAGCTCAGCGGCGGCTCGATCGGGCTGGGCATCCCGATGGCGACCGGCGCGGCCGTGGCCTGTCCCGACAGCAAGGTGATCAACCTCCAGGCCGACGGCAGCGGGCTCTACACGGTCCAGGCGCTCTGGACCCAGGCCCGCGAGCACCTCGACGTGGTGACGCTGGTCTGGTCGAACCGCTCCTACGCGATCCTGCGGGCGGAACTCGCCAATGTCGGCGCGCTCAACCCCGGCCCGAAGGCGCTCAGCATGCTGAGCCTCGACGAGCCGGCGGTGGACTGGGTGAGCCTCGCCAAGGGCTTCGGGGTCGAGGGGGTGCGCGTCGAGACGCTGCCCGACTTCATCGCGGCGTTCCAGCACGCGCTGGCCACCAAAGGTCCGCACCTCATCGAAGTGGCTCTGTGAGCGACGCGACTTACCGGCTGCCCGGGCTCGACGGTCCCGTCGAGATCCGCGTCGATCGCTGGGGGCTGGCGCATATCCGCGCCGGAACCGTCCTGGATGCCTTCCGCGCCCAGGGGTTCAACGCCGCCCGGGATCGGCTCTGGCAGCTCGACCTCTGGCGCAAGCGCGGCCTCGGCCTGCTGGCGGCGGATTTCGGGCCCGGCTACCTCGCCCAGGACCGTGCCGCCCGGTTGTTCCTCTACCGCGGCGACATGGCGGCGGAATGGGCCGCCTACGGGCCTCAGGACACCCAGGCGATCGTCACGGCCTTCGTGGACGGGGTCAACGCCTACGTGGGGCTCACCGAGTCGCGGCCGGACGCGCTGCCGCCGGAATTCGCCCTGACGGACACGCGCCCCGCCCGGTGGCAGGCGGACGACGTGGTGCGCATCCGCAGCCACGGGCTCATCCGCAACGTCCTGTCCGAGGTCGCCCGCGCCCGGGTGCTGGCGCGCGCGCCATCCCGCGAAGAGGGGCTGGCCGCCGACGACCTGCGCAAGCGGATCAGCCCGCCGCACGACCCGGTGGTGCCGGACGGGCTCGGCGCCGCCGACTGGCCGGACGATCTCCTCGACGACTTCCGCCTCGCCACCGCGGCCGTCGGATTCTCCCCGGAGCGCTCGGCGGCGTCCCGGGACGAGGCCTGGGCCTGGAGCAAGGTCGACGCGCACGGCGCCGTCACGCGGGGCAAGCGGGCCGAGGCCCGGGAGCCCGCCGAGGGTTCGAACAACTGGGTGGTCGGGCCGTCCCGCACCGCCACCGGCCGCCCGATCCTGGCGAGCGACCCGCACCGGGTCTATCTGCAGCCGTCGCTGCGCTACGCGGTCCACCTCACCGCGCCGGGGCTCGACGTGATCGGGGCCGGCGAGCCGGCGCTCCCCGGCATCTCCATCGGCCATAACGGACACGCCGCCTTCAGCCTGACCATCGCGCCGATGGACCAGGAGGATCTGTTCGTCTGCGAGACCGACCCGGCCGATCCGGACCGCTACCGGTACGGCGACGGCTGGGACCGGATCGTTCGGGTCCCGGAAACCATTCCGGTGCGCGGTGGCCCGGACGCGACCGTGATGCTGGCCTTCACCCGGCACGGACCGGTGATCCGCGAGGACGCGGGGCGCGCCTTCGCGCTGCGGACCGTCTGGTCCGAGCCCGGCGCTGCCGCCTATCTCGGCAGTCTCGCCTATCTCGGCGCCACGACGCCTGACCGTTTCGGCGAGGCCCTGCGCCACTGGTCGGCGCCGTCCGTCAACCAGCTCTATGCCGACGTGACGGGCCGGATCGCGTGGTTCATGGCCGGCCGGGCGCCCGTGCGGCCGGCCCATGACGGCCTGCTGCCGGTTCCCGGCGACGGCCGCTACGACTGGGCCGGCTTCCACGATCCGGCGACCCTGCCCCGCAGCATCGATCCGGAATCCGGCTGGCTCGCCACGGCCAACGCGATGAACCTGCCGCCGGATTTTCCGGCGGACGATCGGAAGGTCGGATTCGAGTGGGCCGAGCCCTGGCGCGACCGCCGCATCCGGGCTGTGCTCGGCGGACAGACGCGGCACAGCCTCGCGGACTCGCGGGCGCTCCAGGGCGACGAGGTTTCCGAGCCGGCCCTGCGGCTCGCCGAACTGGTCCGGGCGATGCCGGCGGGTGCCGATCCCGATGTCGCCTCGGCGCAGGCCCTGCTGGCCGCGTTCGACGGCGGACTGCACCCGGACTCCCCGGCGGCGGCCTTCATCGAGGTGTTCTGGGTCCGTCACCTGCGCCCGGCGCTGCTCGCCGCGTTCGTGCCGGACGTCCCCACCCGCCGCCTGCTGCCGCCCGGCGACACGCAGAGCCTGATCGAGCGGTTGGAGTCCGGTCTCGACTCGGCGGCGTGCGACGGCCTGTTGACGGAGACGCTGGGCGCTGCGTTCCGGGACTGCCTGGACCGAATGGGCGCCGATCCCATGGGCCGGCTCCGGCCGGATGCGGAAGCCGCCGGGGAGCAGCAACGTCACGAAGCAGAAGCTGACGCGTCCGCTCCCCCTTTCGCGGAGGGCGGCGGGAGAGACGCGGACATGGCGGCCCTTCCCGAATCCCCGGCCGGCTGGTCCTGGGGGCGCCTGCACCAGGCCCTGTTCGCCCATCCGCTAACCGCCCTGCGGCCTCATCCTGGCTGGGATGTCGGCCCGCTGCCCGTGGGCGGGTCCGCGGCATCGGTCATGCACGCGGAGTACCGGACCGACACGTTCCGGCTCACCCACGGCGCCTCGTTCCGCATGGTCGTGGATGTGGGGAACTGGGACAAGTCGGTCTTCATCAACGTGCCTGGCCAGTCGGGCGACCCGGGAAGCCGGCACTATGCCGACCTCGCCCCGGTCTGGGGCCGGCAGGACCATGTGCCGATGCTCTATGGCCGCGCGGCCGTGGACGCGGCCACCGAGACGATCATCACGCTGAGCCCGGGCCCCGGCTGATCCGGCGGCCGGGAGGGAGTGGGACAGGACCTTGAAGATCTTCATCGCGGGCCTCGCCACCGAGACCAACACCTACGCGCCGCTGCCCACGGGCCGTGCGGCCTTCGAAGCGGATTACGCCCGCCGGGACGGCAGCCGGAACCCGCCGAGCCTCAGCAACATCGGCCTCAAGGCCTGGCGCGCGCTGGCCGAAGCGGACGGGCACGATGTCGTCGAGAGTCTGTCGACCTTCGCGCAGCCCGGAGGGATCACCCTGCGGGCCGTCTACGAGGAGCTGCGTGATGCCCTGCTGGAGGATCTGAAGGCCGCGATGCCGGTCGACGCGGTGCTGCTGTTCATGCACGGCGCCATGGTGGCGGAAGGCTACGACGACTGCGAGGGCGACACCCTGGAGCGGGTCCGCGCCGTCGTCGGGCCGGAGGCCGTGATCGGCGTCGAGCTCGACCTCCACTGCCATCTCACCGAGACGATGCGGAGGCGCGCCGACATCATCGTGATCTACAAGGAATACCCGCACACCGACATCGTCGACCGCGCCCGCGACCTCTATCCCTTGGTGGTCCGGACCGTGGCGAAGGAGATCCGGCCGGTCATGGCGTATGCGGATTGCCGGATCATCAACATGTGGCGGACGAGCCGCGAGCCGGTGGCGGGCTTCGTGCGCCGGATGGAGGCGCTGGAGGGCCGGGACGGGATCCTGTCGGTCTCCTTCGGGCACGGCTTCCCGTGGGGCGATGTGGCGGATGTCGGCGCCCGGATGCTCGTCGTCGCCGACGGCGATGCCGGCAAGGCCCAGGCGCTGGCCGATGACCTCGCCGGCGCCGTCTGGGCGATGCGGGAGGAAGCGGCGAGCCGCTGCGACACGATCGACGCGGCCATCGATCTGGCCCTCGCCTCGTCGGACCCGCGCCCGATGGTGCTGGCGGACTTCGCCGACAATGCCGGTGCGGGCGCGCCCTCCGACAACACCGCGATCCTGGCCCGCCTCGTGGAGCGGGGCGTGACGGGCGCGGCGCTCGGCCTGATCTGGGATCCCGGGGCGGTGGGCATCTGTCACGAGGCCGGGCTCGGAGCGCGCTTCAGCTTGCGGATCGGCGGTAAGTGCGGCGTGACCTCGGGCGACCCGGTGGACCTGCGCGTCACCGTGCGCGGCCTCTCGGAGGATTACAGTCAGACCGGCCTCAGCGGCGGCCGGGCCCATCTCGGCCCCGCCGCCTGGGTGGAGGCGGACGGCATCCACGTGGTTCTGACCCACAAGCGCCAGCAGGCCTTCGCGCCCGACGCCTTCACGGGCCTCGGGCTGACCCTCGACGACAAGCGCATCGTCGTGGTGAAGTCGATGCAGCACTTCTACGCCGCCTTCGCGCCCATCGCGAGCGACGTGCGCTACGTCGCGGCACCTGGGGCCGTCCCGCCGGATTACGGCGCGATCCCGTACACCAAGCGATCCGGCCTCTACTGGCCGCGGGTCGCCGATCCCTTCGCCGCGGAGACCGCCCGATGATCCCGGAGCTTCACTTCGACGCCGCCGGGCTTCTGGCGGCCCTGCGCCCCTGGGTGGAGTGCGAGAGCCCGACCCACGACGCGGCGGCCGTCAACCGGATGATGAGCGTCGCCGCCCGCGACCTGGCCGTCGCGGGGGCGGCGGTGGAGACGATCCCCGGCCGGATGGGCCTGAGCGACTGCGTGCGTGCCCGCTTCCCGCACAGGAACCGCGATGCGCCCGGCATCCTGGTGCTCGGTCATCTGGACACGGTGCATCCGGTCGGGACGCTCGGGAGCCTGCCGTGGCGAATCGAGGGGAACCGGGTCTTCGGGCCGGGCATCCTCGACATGAAGGGCGGCAACCTCATCGCCCTGGCGGCGATCCGCGCCCTGGCGGTCGCCGGGATCGAGACGCCGCTGCCCGTGACCGTGCTGTTCACCGGCGACGAGGAGGTCGGCAGTCCCTCGACCCGCGACCTGATCGAGGCCGAGGCCGCCCGCCACGCCGTCGTGCTGGTCCCCGAGCCGGGTCAACCCGAGAACGGCGTGGTCACCGGCCGCTACGCCATCGCGCGCTTCGACCTGGAGGCGACGGGCCGCCCGAGCCACGCCGGGGCGTCGCCCCACGAGGGGCGCTCCGCGATCCGCGCGATGGCGCGCAAGATCCTCGCGATCGACGCGCTGTCGGATTCCGACTGCACCGTCTCGACCGGCATCGTCTCGGGCGGGCAGTGGGTGAACTGCGTCCCGACAATCTGCCGGGGGCAGGCGCTCAGCATGGCCAAGCGCCAGGCCGACCTCGACCGCGGCGTCGCGCGGATGCTGGCCCTGTCGGGCGAGGAGGACGGCGTCCGCTTCACCGTGACCCGGGGCGTGACCCGGCCGGTCTGGGAACCGGATGCCGGCACGATGGCCCTCTATGAGCGGGCGCGCCGCTTGAGCGAGGCGCTCGGCCAGCCCCTGCCCCATCGCAGCGCCGGTGGCGGTTCGGACGGCAACTTCACCGGCGCCAACGGTATCCCGACGCTCGACGGCCTCGGGCCGCTGGGCCAGGGCTATCACACCCTGGAGGAGCACGTGCTGATCGATACGCTGCCCCAGCGGGCGCGGCTGTTCGCGGCGCTGCTCACCCATCTCGGCGCCCAGGACGCGCCGTGAGCCCGGAACCCGCACGGGTCGCCGTGGCCGGCGCGACCGGCGATCTCGGCCTGCGGATCGTGCGGGCCCTGGTGGCGGAGGGCGCCGCCGTCACGGCGATCGTCCGGCCCGGCACCGGGGCGGTGCGGGTCGCACCGATTACCGCTCTCGGCGTGCGGATCGCGGAGGCGGGCGCCGGACGTCCCGGTAGCTGGCAGTCCGCCTGCATGGGCGCGGACTGCGTGGTCTCGGCCTTCAACGGGCTGAGCGCGACGATCCTCGACGCACAGACCGTTCTGCTGGAGGGAGCCGTCCGCGCCGGCGTGCCGCGCTTCATTCCGTCCGATTTCTCGATCGACTACGCCAAGACGGTGCCGGGCGGGAACCGCAACCTCGACCTACGCCGCGCCTTCCGGGAACGCCTCGACGCCGCGCCGATCCGGGCGACCTCGGTGCTCAACGGCGCCTTCATGGAACTGCTCGCCGGGCAGGCGCCGCTGATCCTCCACGGCCTGCACCGGGTGCTCTACTGGGGCAGCGCCGATCAGCGCCTCGACTTCACCACGAAGGCCGACACGGCCGCCTTCACGGCCCGCGCCGCCCTGGACCCCGATCCCCCGCGCTGGCTGCGCGTCGCCGGCGACAGCTTCAGTGTCCGGGAGCTGGCCGACGCGGTGAGCGCGGTTCGCGGCACGCGCTATCGGCCGCTGCGCGGCGGAAGCCTGCGATTGCTGGACTTGATGATCCGGGCCACGCGCACGGTCGCGCCGGGCCGGGGCGCGGTGTTCCCGGCGTGGCAGGGTATGCAGTACCTGCGCGACATGTTCGACGGGCGGGCACAGCTCACCCCCCTCGACACTGACCGCTATCCCGACCTGCGCTGGACCGATGTCCGCGAATTCCTGACCGCGGGCCGCCGCTGAGCCCATCCCGCGCGGCCCCGGCCGAGGGCCGCGACGCTCGGCCGGGGCCGCGCGGGCCCCCGACGGTTCCGCCGCCCAGGAACCGCGCCGCGGCCAGCATCGAGCCAATGGCGCCGCCAGCAGACACGTCAGGGTGCAGCCGATACATCCGGCCGTGAGGATCACCGGCACCGGATCTGGCGCCAATATCGATCGTGTAAGCGAGCCGTCGGAAGCCCGTTCCCTGCCGGTGCGGCCGTTCGCTTCAGACCGGCTCGACCGGCATCTCCGGCACGCCGGCCGCCTCGATCGCCGACCCCGCGGCGAGGCACAGATCCTCTCGGTAGCGCGCGGCGACGAGCTGAACGCCGACCGGCGTGCGCCCGACGAGCCCTGTGGTGACGGTCAGCGCCGGGACGCCGATCGGGGCCAATCCGACTTGCAGGAGATTCGCCTCGAAGGCCCGGGCGATGCCGGCATCCCCGGTGCTGTCGAGCCCGTCCGGGAAGGGCAGCTCGGCCGAGACCGGCACCAGCAGCACCGGGTTGTCGGCGAGGAACAGCGACCACTCCCGCGCCAGCGTCGCCCGCCGGGTCAGCGCCCGGGCGATGGCGTCGGGGGGCATGGCCTCGGCCCGAGCCCGAAAACTCTCCAGAAGTCCGATGGCCGCGGGATCGCCCTCGCGCTCGGCCGCCTCGCGCACCGCCGCGTAGCCGTCGCCGAGCCAGAGCTGGAGCTGGATCTCGCACGCCTCCCGGATCGGCGGCGTGTCGTCGATTTCCGTGACGGCCCAGCCGGATTCGGCGAGGCGCCGCGCGGCGTCCCGCAGGGCGGCCTCGACCTCGGGTACGACGGCGAGACCGCCGGGCCGCACGCACAGGGCGACCCGCCGCGGCCGCTCCGGACCTTCCAGCGGTGCGGGCACCCACCACGGGTCGCGGGGATCGGACGCGGCCATGACATCCAGGCCGAGGCGGACATCCGCGATGCTGCGGGCGAGAGGCCCCGACACCGCCATGAGCTGCGGCCCGATCCCGCGCTCGGGCGAGGTCGCGTTCCAGGCCGGGATCCGTCCCAGGCTCGGGCGCAGGCCGTGCACGCCGCAGGCATAGGCCGGATAGCGCACGGAGCCGGCGATGTCGGTGCCGTGGGCGATCGCCCCGATGCCGGCCGCGACGGCGGCGCCGGCTCCGCCGGACGAGCCCCCGGGTGTCAGCGCGGGATCGCGCGGATTTTTGGTCTCACCATGCATCTGGTTGGTGGTGAACCAGCGCAGCGAGAAGGCTGGCGTGTTGGTCCGTCCCAGCAGCACCGCCCCGGCGCGGCGGAGATTGGCCACCACGGGGTTGTCGGCGTCGGCCACGAGGTCGCGCTGGAGGCGCAGCCCGTTCGTGGTCGCGAAACCTCGCTGATCGGCATTGACCTTCACGGTCACCGGCACACCCGCGAGGCGCCCCGGGGTCTCGCCGCGCGCCCGCGCGGCGTCGACCGCGTCGGCCTGGGCCAGCACGTCTTCCGGACGGTGCTCGACCACGGCGTTGATCCGGCCGTTGACCGCGTCGAGCCGGCCGAGGGCGTCCTGCGCCGCCTCGCGGGCCGAGACCTGACCGGAACGGATTAGCGCCGCGAGGTCGGTCGCCGTCAGACGCCAGAGCTGCATGGACATTCCTTTCGCGTGCCCCTGGGGGGCGAATCGGACTTTGCGAATCACGCCGTCCGCGGGCGTCCGGCTGGAACGGTCACCTTATTCATAATGCAAGCGTGAGGCCGCTTTTTTGAGCATGTTGGGATCGCCAACATCGGCAAAGGCTTGCCGCGCTGCAGCGGAAATACTTAAGCATTCCGTGCCTGCGGGGCCTTGCCAGGCACCGCGCGGCAGATAACCTCGCCGTCATCCGCGGGCTCGATCCGCAGGCAAATGGAAGGGGCGATCTATTCGGACGAGAGCTGGCAACCTCAAGCACAGGAGGGCTCCCATGGCAGAGGTGATTCGAGTCAAGCCGACCCACGACGGAACCTACACCGTGTATCGCGGAACGCTCGCGCTGATCAGTGGTCTCACCCGTCTTCAGGCCGAGCGCTACGAAGCGAGCCTGAGCCGTCAGCAACAATCCGATCTGCTGAGCGCGACCGCCTGATCAACCAACTGGCCAGCGCGACCGCCCATCCGGGACGCGCCGGCCCTCGGCCTCATGCGCGGTCGACGGGGCCCAGGTCGACGGGGCCGAGGTCGCACAGGACACCGGCCGCATCGAGGCCCCGCCGGCGGGCGCTGACCGTGAAGGCGGCCCCCGATGGGGTGATCTCGTACAGAAGATACGATGCGCGGCGCGAGGCGATCGCCCCGTGCCCGTCCGGCCGGGCCGAGGCCGAGGGAACGCCGACGACCGGCACGCTGCGCCCGTCCGGCCCCGGGATCACGGCGCTGCTGAGCACGTGGTTGTGGCCGTGCAGGATCAGCTCGGCGCCCGCCCGGGCGATCATGGCCGTGAAGGCGGCCGCATCCTTCAACTCGCGCCCGGCCGCCGCGCCGCCGGGCTGCGGCGGATGGTGAATCATCACCACGCGGAACGGCCGGCCCGGTTCGGTGGCCAGCGCCCGCAGCAGGGACTCGGCGGCGGCCAGCTGCGGCGCGCCGAGGCGCCCGGTGGCCACGAACGGTTTCGTCGGGATCGCGCTGGAGAGGCCGACCAAGGCCACGGGCCCGCGCCGCCTGAGGTAGGGAAAGCACCCCGACGATCCCGAATCGTCGCCGGTGTAGCGCCCGCAGGCGGCGAGCAGACCTTCCAGCGAGCCACGGACATAGGCGTCGTGGTTCCCCGGCACGAAGCTCACGGCCTCGGGCGGACCCAGGGCTTCGAGGAAGGTGCGCGCCGTCTCCCACTCGCTCGGCAGGCCGATGTTGCACAGGTCCCCCGTGCAGGCGATGTGCCCGGCCCCCTGCCCTTTCAGGTCCAGGACCAGGGCCTCCAGCACGGACATGTCGTGGCTGCGCGAGCGACCGCGCCGCCAGTTGGCGTAGCCGGTGGCGCGCTTGCCGAGGAGCTGGTGCAGGCGCACCCGGCCGAGGGGGCCGACATGCGGGTCGCTGAGATGGGCGAGGCGGAAGGTCAACGCCGGGGATCACGCGTCAGAGGACCGGAGAGCCCGCCTCGCATCGCGGGCGCGGGCACCGACGTCAAGCGCTACCGATCAGCATACCGGCGGCGAGCACCAGTGCGCCCCCGAGCAGCACCTGCAGGGCCGCCCGCCAGAAGGGCGTCGCCATGAAGCGCGTGCGGATCGCCGCGATCACGACGAGCTCGACCACCACCACCAGAATGGCGAGGCTCGTGGCGAGAATGAACGGGTTCGGCCAGCCTGCAGGAAGCGTGTCGGGGATCGCGTAGGGTAGCGTGTGGCCGAGGCCGCCCAGGGTCGTCATGACCCCGCAGACGAGCCCGCGCAGCCACGGCTGCCCGCGACCGGTGACGCGGCCGTCGTCCGACAGGGCCTCGGTGAACCCCATGCTAATCCCGGCCCCCACCGAGGCCGCCAGACCCACCAGGAAGGTCGCGCCATTGTGACCCGTGGCGAAGGCCGCGGCGAAAATCGGCGCCAGGGTCGAGACCGAACCGTCGATCAGGCCGGCCAAGCCCGGCTGGACGTAGCGCAGGACGAAGGCGCGACGGGCCTCTGTGGCCGTCTCCGCGGTGCTGACGAGGGCAGCTGCCATCCCAAAAACCCCTTTCTGGATCGATTCCAATCTACAGTCTGGAATTGGTCTAAACAAGGGTACCGCCGTGTTTTCGCCGCGCCGCGGGAGCATCCGCGGCGCCGGAACGGCCGCCGGCACCGGCGACCCTATCCGTCTGGTTGTGGGCGAGACCGATTGTTTCGTCTCAGGCGCGGGGGCTAGAGCATGCACGGTCCGTTTCGATCCGGAACCGATCAGGCGTTGGCGGTCCAGCCGCCTCAGGCGTGACATGAGCCTCGGTAAGCGTTTCCTCCGTCATCCCGCCGTGCAACAGGCCCTCGGCCGCCTCGCGGCGGCGTATCTGCGGCTCGTTCAGGCGACGAACCGGTTCGAGGTCCATGCTGCCGGCGCCGGCCCGGCGGGCGTGGACGTCTGGATGGATGCGCGGCTGCCGCTCATCGCCGGCATGTGGCACGGGCAGCACATCATGATGCCGTTCATGCGCCGCCCGGGCGACCGCGTCGCCACGATCATCTCCAAGAACCCGGATGGCAACATCAACACCATCGCGCTGGAACGGCTCGGCGTGCGCGTGATCCGGGCGTCCGGAGCCCGCGGGCGGAGCCGCACCAGCGACACCCGCGCCAAGGGCGGCGCCGAGGGCTTCCGGGCGATGCTGCGCGCCCTCAAGGCCGGTGATTCGGTGGCCTTCAGCGCGGACGTGCCGAAGGTTTCGCGCCGGTGCGACGCCGGGATCCTCACGCTGGCACGCTTCTCCGGCCGGCCGATCGTCCCCGCCGCCGTGGTGACGAGCCGGCACCTGCGCTTCCGCTCCTGGGACCGCGCCTGCCTGGGTTTGCCCTTCGGCCGCGGGGCGGTGGTGCTGGGCGATGCGGTCTACGTCCCGCGCGACTGCGAGGGCGAGGCGTTCGAGGCGCTGCGGCGCCACGTCGAGGCCGAGATGGACCGGGTCCATGCCCAAGCCTACGCGCTGGTCGGGCGTGCCGACCGGGCCAAGCTCTACGGCGATCCGCCCGCCTCCACCGCATCGGCGCCGATCGGAGACGCGGCGTGAGGCGCCCCTCCGTGACCCTGCCGCTGCAGGTGTACCGGGCCGGCCTGTGGATCGGCGAGCCGGCACTGGCAGGGCTGCTGGCGTGGCGCGCGCAGCGCGGCAAGGAGGACCCGCTGCGGCTCCCCGAACGGCGCGGCCTGCCGGGCCGGGCCCGCCCGGTTGGGTCGCTCGCCTGGATGCATGGGGCGAGTGTCGGCGAAGCGCTGTCGCTGATCGGCCTCGTGGACGGCATGATCGCCCGCGGTTTCTCGGTGCTGGTGACCACGGGGACGCGCGCGGCCGCCGACCTGATCGGCGCCCGCCTGCCGATCGGAGCGGTGCACCAGTACATGCCGCTCGACGCGCCGCGCTGGATGGCGCGCTTCCTGGACCATTGGCAGCCGAACCTCGCGGTGATCGCCGAATCCGAGATCTGGCCCAACACGATCCTGGAACTGGACGAGCGCAAGATTCCCCTGATTCTGGTCAACGGGCGCATGTCGGAGCGCTCATTCCGCGGCTGGGAGCGCTGCCCCCGCACCGCCAAGGCGCTGCTGTCGCGGATCGCCATCTGCCTCAGCCAGACCCAGGAGGACGGGGCGCGCTTCGCCAAGCTCGGCGCGCCGCGGGTGAGCGTCGCGGGGAACCTGAAGTTCGACGCGCCCGTGCCGCCGGCCGATCCGCAGCAGCTCGCCTATCTGGGCGCCATGATCGCCGGCCGGCCGATCTGGGTCGCGGCCAGCACCCATCCGGGCGAGGAGGCCATGGTCGCCTACGCGCACGCGATGCTCAAGGCGGAGTTCCCGCAACTCCTGACCATCATCGCGCCGCGCCACCCCGCCCGGGCGCCGGAAGTCGTCGAGTGCGCGAGCGCCGTCGGCCTGCGCAGCGCGCGACGCTCGACCGGCGGGCGCCCGCACCCGTCCATCGAAGTCTACATCGCCGACACGATCGGCGAGCTGGGCTTGTTCTACCGCCTCGCCCCCCTGGTGTTCCTCGGCGGTTCCCTGGTCCCGCGGGGTGGCCAGAACCCGATCGAGCCGGTGCGCCTCGACACGGCGGTGCTGCACGGGCCGCACACCGAGAATTTCGACGCGATCTACCAAGCCCTCGATCGCGCGGGCGGGACCCTGGCCGTGCGCGACGGCGTGGACCTGGCCTCCCTCGCCGGCGAGCTCCTGCGGGATCCGGCGCGCCTCGCCGGCATGGCGCGGGCCGGACACCACGCCCTCCGCCCCTTCGAAGGCGCGGTGGCGCGGACGCTCGCGGTGCTCGATCCCTTCGTCGCGCAGATGAAGCTTCAGCGCCTCGACCGGAGCGACCGGGTGCGCCCGCTCGCGCGGGCCTGATGCGGCCGCCGGGCTTCTGGGCGCGAGGACCGGACCACCCGGCCGCCCGCTGCCTCGCCCCGCTCGGGGCCGCCTACGGGGCGCTGGTGGCCCGGCGCATGGACGATCGCGGCGTCGCGGCGGGCTGCCCTGTCGTGTGCCTGGGCAACTTCACCCTCGGCGGGGCGGGCAAGACACCCGCGTCCCTCGCGGTCGCAACCCTGCTGATCGAGCGCGGCCGCACACCCGCCTTCCTGTCCCGCGGCTACGGCGGTCGGATCGCCGGGCCGATGCAGGTCGATCCGGGCCGGCACGGGGCCGCGGAGGTCGGCGACGAGCCGTTGCTCCTCGCCCGACGGGGGCTGACGGTGGTGTCCCGCGACCGTCCGGCCGGGGCCGCCCTGTGCCGGAGGCTCGGCGCCGACACCGTCGTGATGGATGACGGGTTGCAGAACCCGACGCTCGGAAAGGACATCACCCTCGCCGTGGTCGACGGTCCTGCCGGCATCGGCAACGGCCTGACCTTTCCGGCCGGGCCGCTGCGCGCGCCGCTCGACCGGCAATGGCCGCACGTCTCCGGGCTGATCGTGGTTGGAGACGGGGCCGCGGGGGACGCGCTCGCCGGGGAGGCGGAGCGCCGTGGCCTGCCGGTGCACCGGGCACGCCTGGTTCGCGACGACGACGGTCTCGTGGGTCGACGCTGCCTCGCCTTCGCCGGGATCGGCCGACCCGAGAAATTCTTCGCCACCTTGAGGGAGGGGGGAGCGGAGATCGCCGGCACGCGGACCTTCCCGGATCACCATCCCTATCGGGACAGGGACCTCGCCGCCCTGTCCGCGGAGGCGCGGCTTCTCGGAGCCGACCTCGTCACCACCGAGAAGGATGCCGTGCGCCTGCCGCTCGCTGGCGCGGCGGGCGTTCGCGTGCTGCGCGTGAGCCTCGTCCTCGACGACGTGGAGGCTCTGCAGCGCCAGCTCAGCGGCGTTTTCCGCGACACGTCGTGAGGGACCGCGCAGGGCTCGGGTCGGCGGGGAGTCGAGGGCCCGGACTTCGACGCTCCGCATTGCCGTTCGCGGCTCGCCTTCCGTGCACCGGGATGGCGACGGTCCAGGCGCCTCCGCCCGATCCCGGCAGGCGATTGGGCCCGGGTTTCCCGCGCTGCGGGGATCAGGCGTCCCGCACCCGCGGTCCCGGCGCCGGTCAGGGCCGACCGGTTTCCTTCAGCCGCTGCAGGATCGCCTCGGGGGAGGCGTAGGCCTCCTGGCGCAGGGCACTCCAGTAGCGCAGCGCTTCGAGCTGGATCGGCTCGCCGGTCACCGCGCAGCGCACGAAGCTGCCGGGCTTGACCACCCGCATGGTGCCGTCGCCGTACTCGACCACGGCCTCGCCATTGTTCGCGCGCTCGAAACGACCCAGCACGTCCGCCTCCTGCTCGATCCCGTCTTCTACACGATCCGACCCCGTCGCAATCCCCCAGGGGACTCAGATCAGCATCGACGGGGTTTCATCGCGCGCCAGCATGGCCCGCGCCGCATCCGCATCGACATGCATGCGTTCGACCAGCGCATCGGCGCTGGCGAACCGCTCCTCACCGCGGATGAAACCGATGAATTCCACGGCGATCTCCTGGCCGTAGAGATCGCCGGAGAAGTCGAACAGGTAGGTCTCAAGCAGCGGTGCGCCGTCGTCGAAGGTCGGGCGGCGGCCGTAGCTCGCCACGCCGTCGCGGAACCGGCCCGGTCCAAGGCGGACCCGCACCGCGTAGATGCCGTGCGCCAGCCCGCAATCGGGCAGCCGCATGTTGGCGGTGGGGAAGCCGAGCTCCCGGCCGCGCTTGTCGCCGTGACGCACCGGTCCCAGCACGAACCAGCGGTAGCCCAGCAGGGCGTTGGCCCGAACGACGTCGCCCGCGGCGAGGGCTTCGCGGATCGCGCTCGACGAGACCGGCCGGGTCTCATCGCCGAGGGCGACCGGCGCGACGATCCGGCAGCTCATGCCCGACCCGCGGCAGAGTTCCGCCAGGATCGCCGGGGTGCCCTCGCGGCCCCGGCCGAAATGAAAATCGTGGCCGACCACGACCCCGGACAGGCCGAGCGAAGCCTTCAGGAAGTCGCGCACGAAGGCGCCGGCCCCGGTCTCGGCCAGCGCGCTGTCGAACCGGCGCACGATCAGCCCGTCGAGGCCGAGGCGGTTGAACACGATCTCCTTGGCGGCCGGGCCGGTGAGCCGGAACATCGGCGCGTCGGGCATGAAATAGGCCCGGGGATGGGGCTCGAAGGTCAGGATGACCGCCGGACGGCCCGCCTCGCGGGCCGCGTCGCGCACGCGCTCCACGAGCCTCCGGTGGCCGAGATGAACGCCGTCGAAATTGCCGATCGCCGCGATGGCTCCCCTCAGCACAGGCGGCACCGGCATGTCCGCCCCGCAGATCGTGAAGGGCCGCGCGGCCGTCTCGTCGCCTGGGACCATCGGTTCGGGGTCGGATGCTCGGAAAGGTCGGATGGGGTCGCCTGACATGTCCGCGAGGGGCCCGACGCCGCCGGACCCTGCCGAAAGGTGTCCGGGGGGTCAAGCGAGGTCGGTCCGCGCCACCGGGCCCGGTGCCGAGCGGCTGACGCGGCGATTAACGGCTTCGCAATGCGCTTGCCCTATTTTCAATGCTGTGCATCGCAGCTAGAACGCCGAGTTAGCGAAGCGTTAATTGATCCGGGAGCCGCCGCGGCCTCCCGCCGGGCAATACGGAGCAGTTGTTCGATGGCTCTCGATTTGAGCATGCCGATCCTCGTTGTCGACGATTACCAGACGATGGTCCGCATTATCCGTAATCTTCTGAAGCAGCTCGGCTTCGAGGAGGTCGATGACGCTTCGGACGGTACCGAAGCACTGGCGCGCCTCAAGGGCCGCAAGTACGGACTCGTGATCTCGGATTGGAATATGGAGCCGATGACGGGGTACGAGCTGCTGCGTCACGTCCGGGCCGACGAAAACCTCCGGACCACGCCGTTCATTATGGTCACGGCCGAATCGAAGACCGAGAACGTCATCGCCGCCAAGAAGGCCGGCGTGAACAACTACATCGTCAAGCCGTTCAACGCGGCCACGCTGAAGTCGAAGATCGAAGCAGTCTGCGGGAGCTGAACGGCCCCGTGCAGCGCTCCCCGCATCTCTCGTCCGGATCGCCCTCGCCCCCGACGGTGTCGAGACGCGGTCCGGAGAGCGAGGGCGTCCATCGATCCGAGGAGAAAAGCATGTCGTCAGTCCTTGCGCGGCAGGCCGAGTTCCGGCTTCGGGAACCGCAAGCCGTGATCTCGGAGCTGATCGAGATCGCCGACTACATCGCCCATCTTCGCGAGGAGATCGGTGCGCTGCGGGCGAACGAGATGAGCCGCGACCGGATCCCGATGGCGCACGAGGAACTCGGCAGCGTCGTCGCGGCCACCGCGGGCGCCACCAACACGATCATGGAAGCCGCGGAGGCGATGCTCGGCCTGCCGGACGGGCCCGGCTACCGCGACGCGGTGGAGGATCGCATCAACACGATCTTCGAGGCCTGCGCGTTCCAGGACATCACCGGCCAGCGGATCGCCAAGGTGGTGGAGTCGCTCCGGCTGTTCGAGCAGCGACTCGCGCGATTCGTCGGCGCCGTGAAGGCCCGTGACGCCGCCGCCATGGACCCGGCCGAGCGCGCCCGCCGGGCTCGGGCCGAGGATCTGATGCTGAACGGCCCCCAGGCCATCGAGGCGACCCCCTCCCAGGACGACATCGACGCGCTGTTCGCCTGACGCGATCCGGTCCCCGGCCGTCGACTCCGGAGACCCGCGCCGGTTAGACCGTCCTACGCGAGCGGCCGTTCCGCGGCGCCGGAGGGAGACCAGGGCAGAAATGGCGATGCGGCTCTGGTCCGATCTCACGACGGACGATTTCTCCAGCCGCGACATGCGGCGGGCGATCGCGGTGCTGCCGGTCGCCGCCGTCGAGCAGCACGGCCCGCATCTCCCGCTCTCCACCGATTGCGACATCGCCGAGGGCTACCTCGCCCGGGTGCGCGCGCGCGCGCCGGCCGACCTCGACGTCCTCCAGCTGCCCGTGCAGGCCGTGGGCAAGTCGGACGAGCACGACGCCTTCCCGGGCACGCTGTCGCTGGAGACCGGAACAGGGCTCGCGGCCTGGACCGGGCTCGGCGCGGCCGTCCACCGCGCCGGCTGCCGCAAGCTGGTGATCGTCACGAGCCATGGCGGCAACAGCGCGCTCATCGATCTCGTGGCGGGCGAGCTGCGGGCCCGCTTCGGCATGGTGGCGGTGACCACCGCCTGGGCGCGGTTCGGCTACCCGGACGGCCTGTTCCCGGCCGCTGAGATCGCGCACGGCATCCATGCCGGCGGCGTCGAGACCGCGCTGATGCTGGCCCTGCGGCCCGACCTCGTGCGGACCGACCGGATCGCCGATTTCCCGCCGCGGACGCTGGCGATGGCCCGCGACTTCACCCACCTGCGCGCCGGCCGCCCGGCCGCTTTCGCCTGGAAAGCCGGCGACCTTCACCCATCGGGGGCGCTGGGCGACGCGCGGATCGGCACGGCCGAGGCCGGGCGCGCGGCGCTCGACCACGCCGCCGCGGCCTTCATCGCCCTGTTGCACGACGTGGATGCCTTCGAACTCGACGGGTCGGGGCAGGCGTAACCGCCGCCGCCGCCCGGTCGAAGGAACCGGTACGCCGGGCGAGATCCGCCGGTATGCGGGAGTTCCGGACATGCGCCCTGCCCTTCTGATCTCCATCGCGTGCCTC
The DNA here is from genome assembly GCF_022829625.1 of Methylobacterium sp. E-046. NCBI lineage: Bacteria > Pseudomonadati > Pseudomonadota > Alphaproteobacteria > Hyphomicrobiales > Methylobacteriaceae > Methylobacterium > Methylobacterium sp. E-046. The sequence continues at coordinate 43,536 of NZ_JAKSYP010000176.1, forward strand.
TGCGGCGCCCTCGGCGCCTCCCCCCGTCCGGCCGCCGCCGCGGAGCGCCCCGTCGTGGTCGAACTGTTCACCTCGCAGAGCTGCTCGTCCTGCCCGCCCGCGGAGGCGCTGGTCGGCCGGCTCGCGCAGGAGGGGTCTGAGGTCCTGCCGCTCGCCTTCCACGTCACCTACTGGAACCACCTGAACTGGCGGGATCCCTACAGCCTCCCGGCCGCCACCGCGCGCCAGGAGGCCTACGCCGCCCGCCTCGGCGGCTCCAGCTACACGCCGCAGGCCGTGATCGACGGCCGGGTCGGTCTGGTCGGGTCCGACGAGGCCGGCCTTCGCGCGGCCATCGCACGGGCGCGTGCCGGCGGACCCGCCATTCCCATGACGCTGGTCCGCGACGACGGCCGCCTCGTCGCGCAGATCGGCCCGGGCAGTCCTTCGGGAAGCCGCGCGGGCCGCGTCCTGCTGGTGGGCTTCGATCCGAGCCGCACCACGAAGGTGCTGCGCGGCGAGAATGCCGGACGCACCATCGAGCAGGTGAACATCGTGCGCTCCGTACAGGACCTCGGCTCCTGGTCCGGTGCGGCCGAGACCTTCACGCCGGCGCGTCCCGACGGTGAGGCGGCGGCCCTGCTGCTGCAGGCGGAGGACGGGCGCTTCCTGGGCGCAGCCCGCCTCGGTCCGTCCGGGGCCGGCCGGGAGGCGCTGCGATGATCCTCGTGATGGCCGGCGACATGGCTCCCCGTAGCTGGACGCTGGCGCCGGGATCCGGCCGTGCGCTAGATACGACGCGTGCCGGGGAACGGAACGGCGGCGGAGCCCGCATGGTGCTCGAAGAGGAACTGGCGACCCTGATGGCGTCGGCGCAGGGCGGCGACGCGGTCGCGTACCGCTCCCTGCTCAAGGCCTGTCTTCCGGTCGTGTCGGCGATCGCGCGGGCGCAGGGCGTGCGTGGCGAGGCCGTGGACGATGTCGTCCAGGATACGCTGATGACCGTCCATCGCGCCCGGGCGAGCTACGACCCGTCCCGCCCGTTCCTGCCCTGGCTTCGGGCGATCACGCAACGGCGGACGATCGACCGCCTGCGGCGGGCCGGCCGCCGTCCCCGGGAGGTCAACGATCCCCTGGCCTACGAGGCCGAGGTCGATCCAGGCCCCGCCCCCGGCCAGGGCCTGGAGGCGCGGGATCGCGCCGCCGCCCTGGCACGCGCGGTGGCGGCGCTCCCCGATGGGCAGCGCCAGGCGGTGGAGCACCTCGGCATGCGCGAGCTGTCCCTCGACGAGACGGCGGCGCTTACCGGCCGCAGCAAGGGGGCGCTCAAGGTGAATCTGCACCGTGCACTGAAGGCGCTTCGGGCCAGCCTGACGCAGGAGAAGGAGTGATGCCTGGGGACGGAAGCCGCGCCAGCTGCGCGATGACGCGTCACGAGAGCCTCGTGGAGGAGCTCGCGGGCCGGCTGGACCCCGTGCGGCCCCTGCCCTCTCCGGTCGCGCGCGCGGCCCTGTGGCTCGGCGCGGCCCTGCTGCTCGGGCTCGGCTTGGCGGCCTTGGCCGGGACGGGAGGGTTCATGCTGCGCATGCGCGTGCCCGACCTCGCCCTGGCGGCGCTCGGCGCGGTGCTGACGGCGGCCGTGTCCGCCTTCGCGGCCTTCGCGACCAGCATTCCGGGCCGCTCCGCCGGCTGGGCGCTGCTGCCCCTGCCGCCGCTGGCCCTCTGGATCGGCGCGAGCGGGTTCGGCTGCCTGCGGGAATGGATCGCCCCGGGGACCGATATCCCCGGCGGCCACACGGTGACGGGCTGCTTCAGCTTCCTCGTCTGCGTTTCCGTGCCGCTGTCGGCGCTGATCGTCGTCATGCTGCGCCGCGCGTGCCCGCTGCGGCCGAACCTCACCGCGGCCCTCGGCGGTCTGGCGGTCGCCGCCGCGGCGGCCGCCCTGCTGATGCCGGTTCATCCCCACGACGCGACCGCGACGGATCTCCTGATCCACGCGGTGGCGGTCGCCCTCATCATCGCGGCGAACGGGCTGGCCGGGGGGCGGCTACTCAGCCGCGACGCCAGGTTGAGCTGATCGGGCTGCTTCCTCAATCGGCGTAAGGGTCGCGCCCCGGCCAATCGACGATCTGATCCGGCAGTTCGTCCTCCGAGAACTCCTCCTCGTTGCCGGCGAGCCGGCCGCGCACCGAGATCCCGGCCTCGTGAACGCTTCCCGGCCGGCCCGAGATCAGCGGGTGCCAGGGATAGAGGGGCTCCCCATCCCTGACGAGGCGATACGCGCAGGTCGGCGGCAGCCACGCGATCGTCCGCACCGCCTCGGGCGTCAGACGGACACAGTCGGGCACGCGCTTCTGGCGCCGGGGATAGTCGCGGCAGCGGCAGGTGAAGCCGTCGAGCAGCGTGCAGCCGACATCGGTGTGGTGGACCTCCCCGGTGTCCTCGTCCTCGAGCTTCATCAGGCAGCACCGGCCGCACCCGTCGCACAGGCTCTCCCACTCGGACGGGGTCATGGCTTCGAGCGACGTGGTGCGCCAGAACGGCTCGACCGCCCCGCGGCGCGGCGCCTCGGGCTTGGACATGGTTGAGGTCTCTTGAACGGGCAGGCGCCTCTCTGCCCGAGCCGCCGCGCGGGGGCAAGCGGCGCCGCGGGCGACCGTGTGCGACCGGATCGCCCGCTGGCGCGTTATGCCCAAGCTCGTCCGCGGCGTTTCGCGAGACTGCGCAGAGCCTCGCCGAGGGATCCGGATCCTGCTATGGACTCCGGACGCCGCGCCGTGGTGCGGGCGCAGGTTCCGTGCCCGCGGCGCGGGCGTTCGACCATCCGCCGCCAGGATCCGCCGCAGAGGCGCTCGACAAGCCGGGTTCGACATCGTGCGCCTGCCGACGATCACCGAGATCAAGATCCGCCTCGAACGCGCCGCGCTCGCGTTCGATGCCTGGGTGAACGCCACCCTGTACGACGGCGGCCGGTCCACCGGCGACGTCTACGAGCGCTTCCAGCGCGTCATGGGGCGCTTCGCGGTGCGCGGCTGGAAGCGCGCCGCCCTCGACCTGACCAGCGAGGGCGTCACCCTCGGGACGGGCGGCGCGGTGCTGATGCTGGCGCTGGCACAGCCCGCCTTCCAACTCACCAGCGAGAACTGGCTGAAGCAGCAGGACCTCGCCGTCACCTTCCTCGACCGCTACGGCACCGAGGTGGGCCGGCGCGGCATCAAGCACGACGATTCGCTGAAGCTCGACGACTTCCCCGACATCATGATCAAGGCGCTGGTCTCCACGGAGGACCGGCGCTTCTACGAGCACTGGGGCATCGACCCGATCGGGACGCTCCGGGCCCTCGTGAACAATTCCAAGGGCGGCGGCGGCACCCAGGGCGGCTCGTCGATCACCCAGCAGCTCGCCAAGAACCTGTTTCTGACGAACGAGCGCTCGCTCGAACGCAAGGTCAACGAGGCGTTCCTGGCCCTGTGGCTGGAGAGCCACCTCACCAAGAACGAGATCCTGAAGCTCTACCTCGACCGGGCCTACATGGGCGGCGGCACCTTCGGCGCGGTGGCGGCAGCCGACTACTATTTCGGCAAGCCGCTGAAGGATATCAGCCTCGCCGAGGCCGCCATGCTGGCGGGGCTGTTCAAGGCGCCGACCAAGTACGCCCCGCACGTCAACCTTCCGGCGGCCCGCGCCCGCGCGGCCGACGTCCTGCACAACATGGTGGAGGCGGGCTTCGTCACCGAGGGGCAGATCCAGACGGCCCTGCGCAATCCGGCGACGCCGGTGACCCGCACCCGCGACATCACCGCGGATTACTATCTCGACTGGGCCTTCGGCGAGATCAAGGGCATGGCCGACGCCGGCAAGCTTCGCAACGATCGCGTGCTGACCGTGAAGACGCCGCTGGACCTCGCCATCCAGAAGCGCGCCGACGAGGTGGTCGCCGACACGCTGCGCAAGTCGGGCGACGCCCTCGACGTCGACGAGGCCGCCATGGTGATCCTCGACCCCGACGGGGCGCTCCGCGCCATGGTGGGCGGCGCCGATTACGGCGAGAGCCAGTTCAACCGGGCGACGGATGCGCTGCGCCAGCCCGGCTCCTCGTTCAAGCCGTACGTCTACTCCGCCGCCCTGGCCTCCGGATTGTTCAAGCCCGAAACCGTCGTGGTCGACAGTCCCGTCTGCATCGGCAACTGGTGCCCGCAGAACTACGGCCGGTCCTATTCCGGGCGGGTCCCGATGTGGCTCGCGGTGGCGAAGTCGATCAACACGATCCCGATCAAGATCTCGATCGCCCTCGGCAAGGCCATGGGCATCTCCCACGAGGCCCGGGCCGCCAAGGCGGGCCGCGCGAAGATCACCGACCTCGCCCACAAGATGGGCATCACCTCGAACCTGATCGATACGGTCTCGATGCCGATCGGCTCGGACGAGGTGACGGTGATCGATCAGGCGGCGGGCTACGCGGTCTTCGCCAACGGCGGCTTCCGCGCCAAGCCCTACGCGGCCATGGAGGTGAAGAATTCCTCCGGCGAGGTGATCTATCGCCACGCCGACGAGGCGCCCGAGCGCGTGCTCCCGCCCCAGGTCGTGGCCGACATGAACTTCATGCTCAACAAGGTGGTCGAGGAGGGTACCGGCAAGCGGGCGCAGCTGGAGGGCGTGAAGGTCGCCGGCAAGTCCGGCACGACGAACGCCTACAGGGACGCGTGGTTCGTCGGTTACACCGGCAATTACGTCGGTGCCGTGTGGTTCGGAAACGACGATCACACCTCGACCAACAAGCTGACCGGCGGCTCGCTGCCGGCGCAGACCTGGCACGACGTGATGGAGCCGGCGCACCGCGGCATCGAGATCAAGGGCTTGCCCGGCCTCAAGGACAGCCCGCGCGCCGCGCAGCAGCAGGCCTCCGGCGGACCGACGGCCCCGATCGATCCCAATGCCAGCGCGTACGGCAAGCTGTCGCGGCGCTCCTTCGAGGTGATCAGCGGCCTCAACGGCCTGTTCCGCACGGTCGAGCGCGGGCCGGCGGCGGGTGCGAATGCCGGCGCCGCCGGCGAGCCGCGCAAGACCGAGAAGAAGCCCGGGGACCGCGCCGCGGCCGGGTCTGCAGCGCGCGAAGTCGCCGAGGGCGCGAAGTCCGTCGGCGGCTTCATCGAGGTGCGGTGAGCGCATGAAGCTCACGATGCCCGAGGGGTTCGGCCGCGCGCTCGCGGCGGGCGGATCCAATCCCGCGTCCCGGCGCGGCCGCCGCAACGGCGTCGGCCGGCTCGTCGCCCGCCTGTGGCGCAAGAGCTCGGTGGCCGGCCTCGCGGCCTATGCTCTGGCCCTCGGCGGCGTGCTCGGCCTTGCCAGCGCCGACTGGGCGACCAGCGGCGGCTACCCGTTCGGCGGCGTGCAGGTCGGCGACTGGACGGCCTGGCCCCGCGCCGGGGCCGCGAATGCCGATCCCTACACCCGCGCGGTCAACGCCCGGAGGGGCGAGATCCCGCTGGCGGTGGGCGAGGGTCTGCTGCTCACGGCGGCGGCGGACGATGCCGGTCAGGCGCTCGACGCCACCTGCACCTACCGGATCGGTGGGGGAACGCCCCCGGCCCGCGCCTGGACCCTGACGGTCGCCGGCCGCGGCCCGCGGGATCCCGGCCGTGCCCCCGTGCGCGAGGGCTTCACCTCTACGGAGGTGCTGCGCTCGGCCGACGGGCGGTTCACCGTGGTGCTCGGGCCCGAGGTCCAGCCCGGGAACTGGCTGCCCAGCCCGCGGGCGAGCGGGCCGGTACGGCTCGCGCTGCGCCTCTACGACACGCCGGTCGCCGCCAGCGTCGGATCCCTCGACCGGAGCACCGTGCCGGCCGTCACGCGACTGGGATGCGCCCCGTGAGCCTGCGCGTCGTCTACGCCACGCTGGTCGGCCTCGTCCTCGCCGGCCTCGTCCACATCGCGGCGGTGCTGGCGATCCCGGTCCTGTCGGAGAAGGATGCCGTCTCACGCACCCGCACCAGCGAGGGCCTGGACCATCCGCAATCGATCTACGCGGTGGCGACCGGCGACGACCCCTCCACGCCCGAGGCGTGGCTGCCGATCCCGGATCCGGCCGTGGCGGTGGGCGTCTGCGCCTACGACCTCGCGGACGGCCCGATGCGCGTCTCGGCACGCACCGGGCCGCTGTCCCTGTCGCTCGCCGCGCACGCGCGGCGCGGCGCCTTCTACGCGGTCACCGACCAGGCCGCTGTTCGCGGCGCCCTGGACCTCGTGATCCTCACCCGCGCCCAGTACGACGAGGCGCTCGCCGACGACGACGAGAACGATCCCAGCCGCGACGTGCGCATCGTCGCGCCGGACAGCCGCGGCTTCGTGGTGGTCCGGGTGATCGCCGGTCTCCCGAGCCAGCGTCCCGCCGCCAACGCCGCGGTCCAGGCCGTGTCCTGCACCACCGACACGCCCGCCGACGAAGCGGGGAAGGATGGCTCCGGCAAGGGATCGGGGCGGTAGGGCGTCGAAAGCCGGAGTGTCGGGGCCCTGTATCGACGGGTTTCGACCCTGGGCCGCGGTATAGAGGACCGGACGCGTCCTCGGATCGGCCCTTCGGCGATGTCGACCGTGTTCGGATAGCAGCTCACGAAGGGTGAATTCGGGCGTCCGGCAACACCCGGTCTTTCACGCCCGCTCAGTTCTTCACGACGAGCGGCCCCGCCTCCGCAACGGACAGCGGGAGCGGCGCGAGCCCGCATCGTGCCGCCGCGTCGGGTGGCAGGAGCGGGTCGAGCAGGTTGCGGCGGGCGGTCAGCATCGCCAGGGACCGTTCGGCCGAAACGGCGTCCTGAGTCGGCGCCGCGGCGAAGAGGTGCTCGAGGGCGAAGCGGTAGCGGGCGAGACGCAGGCCCGCTTCGACCCGCACCCAGGCGATCAGGCACCGGTTCTCGGCGACCCGCTGGACGGCCAGTCGCACGTCGGCATCGCCGAGGGTCTTGGCGAAGGGCAGGCTGCGCAGACGGGCGGCATCCGCGTCGATCACCCGGGCGGCAAGTGCGGTGAAGAGCGGGATCAGACGGGCATCCGCCGTGGCATCGTCGCCGAGCTGCCTGTAGCGGGACACCGGTGAGCGGGACGGTTCGGCGGTCAGCGCCTCGTAATAGGCGCCGATCGCGTCGACGCGCCACGTCGGCGGCGTGGCGTGCGCGGTCGCGAGACCCAGCACGGCGTCCTCGAAGGCCGCGAAGGTCCCGGCGGGCTGGACGAAGCGCCACGCGCGGTCGCGCAGGGCTAGCTCGTCGTCGGTCAGCCCCGAATCGAGGAGCAGCCGCCCGCGATCATGGGTGCTGAAGCTGCCCGTGGTGTCGATGAGGCCGTTCCAGACGCCGGTGCGCGGGCGGCCGAAATCGCCGGTCTGCGTGCAGGCAGCCAGGAGGGCCAGCGTCGCCGCCGTGGGCAGGAGGCTGGCTGCCGTCCGGAAACGGCCGTGCCGCGGGCGGTCGGGGATCGGCATGGGAAACCGTCGGTGTCGTGGCGCGGCCGGCCGGAAGGGCCCCGTATGGTCTCAGGAGGCGAGGCGCTCGTAGCGCACGCCGAGGAACAGCAGGATCTCGCCGCGCTGCTCGCCGGAGCGGACGATCCGGCGGGTTCGCCGGGCTTCCGTACCGGGAAACGGGATGAGGGCCGCCGTGGCGGCGCTGTTCACTTCGTGCAACGGGTCGGATGCACGGTCCGACGACGGCGCGCTGCACGGCTCCTGCGGCTTGATGACGATCATGATCTCCGGCTCCTGTCGGCAATCCGAGCTTCTGGCCCGGGCCCGGGAGGGCGTCGGCAAGGGCTACCCCGGCAATCCATCACGACGTGGTTAACGGACTCTTTCCGCGCCTCCGGCGGTGGGCGATGCGTTTCCGTACGAGTTGGCGCGCCACTTGCTTCGCTTCTGTCGCCCATGGCGGGCGTTTCCTCCCTTCGACTTGGGGCCCTGTTCGATCGCGGACGGGGCCCACTTCTCGCCGCGACCCCGCGTCGTGCGGCCGGACCGCCACAGTGCGGCGAAGCGTTGCCGCAGCGATCCGCCTTGGAACCCCCGCGAACCTGCGGCGCTTGCATACCGCCCCGCACGACCGATATGCCGGTCCCGGGTGGAGGGGGGACCGCCGCATCGGTTCTCCGCCCGAACGAGATTTGAGGACACCGCTGTATGCGACTGGTTCCGGAACGATCCCTGCGCGCTTCCCGCCGTGGACTGACCATCGCGGCGCTGGCGCTGTGTGCGCTCACAGCCGGCCCGGCCTACGCTCAACGCGAGGATCAGGGCCTGCAGCTCGGCTGCGCGAACGATTATTTCCGCCTCTGCGCCGGTGTGGATCCGAACAGCCAGGATGCGGATCGCTGCATGATGCGCAACCGCAAGCGGCTGTCGGCCGAGTGCCGCGCGGCGATCGGCGATTATGACAAGCGTACGGGCAGCAAGTCGCTGTCCGACGAGTGAGACGGCCTCCGGCCGCGATGTCCGCCGCTGGCGAGGGGCGTTTGTGATGAGCCTGACCGTCGCGGTCCAGATGGACCCGATCCAGAACATCCGGATCGCGGGTGACACCACCTTCGCCCTGCTGCTGGAAGCCCAGCGGCGGGGACACACGCTCGTCTACTACACGCCCGATCGGCTCTCGATGCAGGGCCGGCGCGTGACCGCGCGGGTCGAGCGTCTGAGCGTCCAGGATGTCGAGGGCGCGCATTTCACCCTCGCGCCGCCGGAGCGGATCGACCTCGCCGAGGCCGACGTGGTGCTGATGCGCCAGGATCCGCCCTTCGACATGGCCTACATCACGGCCACCCACATGCTGGAGCGGATCCACCCCGAGACGCTGGTCGTCAACGATCCCTTCGAGGTGCGCAACGCGCCCGAGAAGCTGTTCGTCCTCGACTTCCCCGAGCTGATGCCGCCGACCCTGATCAGCCGCGACAAGGCGGAGATCGAGGCGTTCCGGCTGGAGCACGGCACCGTGGCGATGAAGCCGCTCCACGGGCATGGCGGCGCGGCGGTGTTCAAGGTCACCGAGAAGGATCCGAACTTCGGCTCGATGTTCGACTTGTTCGCCACCACCTTCCGGGAGGCCTGGGTTGTGCAGCGCTACCTCGACCGGGTCACCGAGGGCGACAAGCGCATCATCCTGGTCGACGGCGTGGCGATGGGCGCGGTCAACCGCGTGCCGGCCGCCAACGACATCCGCTCCAACATGGTCCGGGGCGGCGCCGCCTCGGCCTCCGAGCTGACGGAGCGCGAGCGTGAGATCTGCGCGACGATCGGCCCGGAACTCGCACGCCGCGGCCTGATCTTGGTGGGGATCGACGTGATCGACGGGCACCTCACCGAGATCAACGTCACGTCCCCCACCGGTATCCGGGCGATCCAGCGGCTGGGTGGCCCGGACCTGTCGGCGGCGGTGTGGGATGCGATCGAATCGCGCATCGCAGCCCGCAAAGGCGTCTGAGGCCTTCATCCGTCGCGACCGGCCCTGCCCGGAACCTTCAGCGGCGGCAATCCGGACGGGCCGCGGACGCGACGTCGCCCGACGGGATCAGCGAGCCGGACGGCCTGTACCGGACGGGTCGCCGGGCTCAGGTCTCCGCCTTCGGCGTGGCGCTGAGTTCGGCCCAGTCGAACTCCTCCTCCAGCAGATAGTAGGCGTCGTCGCCGATCCGGCCCATCCGGCGCAGGGACAGCACGGCATCGCGAGCGGCCTCCACGGCGCGGCGACGGGCGGCGTCCGCCGGCAGGCTCTCCGGCGCCAAACCCTCCTCGTGGACCTCGGCCTCGGCCAGCGCCGCGCGGAATTCGGCGCGCAGCGCGTCGGTCGCGGGCTCGTCCTCCGCGTCCGTAAGGCTCTCCAGGGCGGCCTTGTAGGCGGCGGCCCGGGCGCGGCCGGTCTCGCGCCCGACCGGGTCGTCGTCCTCCAGCTTCAGGTGAGCCAGCAGCGGGCGCAGGGTCAGGCCCTGGATGATCAGCGTGCCCAGCACGGTGAAGAAGGCGGTGAACACCACGAGGTCGCGGTGGGGGAACTCGGCCGGCAGGGCGAGGGCGGCCGCCACCGTGACGATGCCGCGCATGCCCGCCCAGGACAAGGCAAGCCCCGGCCCGAGCCGCGCCGGCGCGCCAGCCTGCCGGATGCCGAGCCCGCGCATCCGGGTGGTCGGCAGGATCCAGGCGAGGCGGGTCACCACCACGGTGGCGAAGGTCGCGCCCGCGAGGACCAGGGCCTGCCACGCATCCGGGCCGGTCAGTCGTTCCCGGATCGGGTCGATCTGGATGCCGATCAGCACGAAGGCCAGGACGTTGAGCACGAACACCGCCGTGTCCCAGACCGCGTAGGAGATCACCCGGGCGCGTGGCGCCGTGATGCCCGGTGCCCGGCGGGCGACCGTGATCGCGAAGGTGACGATGGTGAGCACCCCGGACAGCTCCAGCCGCTCCGCGGCGAGCCAGATCCCGAAGGCGACGACGAACTGCATCACGATCGCACTGGCCGGATCCGTCACGCGCCGGGTCAGCGCGACGAAGATGAGGCCGAGGACGGGTCCGACGACGAGGCTCGCCACCACGCCCAGGAGGAAGATCGGCGCCACCTCCGCCGGGTGGAAGGTGCCGGCCATCGCGGCCGCCACGCCGAGCCGGTAGATCAGCAGGGAGGCCGCGTCGTTGAGCAGGCTCTCGCCGCGCAGGATCGTGGCAAGGCGATGGGGCATCGGCGCGTGCTTGAGGACCGCCAGGGCGGCCACCGCGTCGGGCGGCGCGACCACCGCCCCCAGCACGATGCAGGCGGAGATCGGCATGTCCGGCACGAGCAGCCGCGCGACGACCGCGACGGCGAGCGTCGTCACCGCGACCGCGCCGACGGCGAGCCCCAGCACCGCCCGCCAGTTCTCCTTCATGTCCCGGACTGAGGCGTCGAACCCGGCATCGAGGAGGACGGGCGCGAGGAACAGGGCCAGGGCGAGTTCGGGATCGAGCCGCAGGTTCGGGACGCCGGGCACGAAGGCGAGGCCGACTCCCCCCAGGGCCAGGAACGCCGGATAGGGCGCGCCCAGCCGGCGGGCCAGGGCGGCCAGGAGGACGGCGCCGAACAGGACGCCGACAACCCACTCGAAGATCAACATATTGCGGAAAGAGGCGGCGCGCCGTCACCGTTCCCGGCTGCGCCGTCGCAGGCCGGCTCAATACTGGACGGTCGCCCGTACTCCGAGCACCGCCGCGTTGCGCAGACGGCGCCCGTCGGGCCCGGCGATGCCGGCGCCCGGATGGACGACGTATTGCGCGTCCGGCTGCACCGTGAAGCCCGGCACAACGACGGCCTGATAGGTCGCCTCGATGACCGCCTCGGCGCGGCGGCGAGGCATCGGCATACCCGAGTAGAGGATCGTGTCCCGGTCGGCCCGCTGGGCCTCGTCGCTGATGCGGGCATAGGCGAAGCTGAGGCCGATCGTGTCGTCGTCGCGCCCGTCGAACAGGCCCTTGTAGGCGAGCCCCGTATCCACGTAGGCGTCGATCAGGCTGGAGCGTGTGGGCGACCACGCCGCGCGCACGAAGAAGCCGAGGCCCTCGTCGTCCTTGCCGGATTCCCGGTAGAGGGTCTGGTCGTAGACCGCGTAGAGGCCCGCATTCCCGCGCACCGGACGGCCGATCCCGCTGGCGTTCGGGTCGGCGAGCGGCACGCCGGTGATATCGAAGCGGAGGCTGTCGAACCGGCCGAAATGCTGCCACCCGCCCAGGGTGATGTCGCCCGGCAGCCCCTTGGATCCGGGGGCGATGTTGTACGCGTAGGTGGCCTCGGCGATGAGCAGGGCCGGATCGTGCAGGCGGAAATTCGTGCCCGTCCGGTCGAGGCGCTGTGCGTCCGGGTCGTCCCCCGGGCGGTTGGCGCCGGCCGGATCGCCGTCATAGAGCCCGACCTGCAGGGAGAAGCCGTTGCCGGGCACGTATTTGGCCCGGATCGCCGGTGCCGCGAGGGGGTAGGCCGGTCCGCCGCTCGGCAGGTCGAGCCCGGTGATGGCCGGCCAGCCGAAGGTGGAGTTCACGAACAGGGTCGCGGTCTGGCTGACGAAGAACTCGGTGTCGGCGGCCTGCTGGCCGATCCGGATCCCGAGCTGGCCGTCCATCAAGCTCTGGTTGAACCAGAGCACGTAGAGGCGCGTCGCGGGCAGCGCCTCGATGACGCTCGTGGTCAGCAGGTTGCCGACATAGTAGCGCGATAGGCCGGTGCCGTGGATGAAGTAGGCGTTGGCGTGGACCGTGGCCCCCGCCCAGCCGGCCAGCCGGTCGAGGTCGAGGTTGAGCCGCAGGTTCAGGCGATCCTCGACGATCGCACCCTGCCGGACCCCGCCGATCGGATTGCCGAGCACGTCGACGATGTAGGTCAGGCTGTACTGGATGCCCCGCTCCTTCAGGAGGGGGCGGATCCCCAAGGGGTCGCCGAGCGGCCCGAGATACGGTTCCACCGAGCGGACATAGCCGCCCGAGGCTTGGCTGGTCGTCTCCGGCTGGGACACCGAGATGCGGGGATCGGCGCCCGCGCCCTCGAAGGGTGTCGGGACGTGCTGCTGGGCGGCGGCAGGCACGGCCCACAGGCCGAGAACGAACCAGGATGTGAGTATCCGGAACATTGTCCGCTTCTGGGGGACTGCACGGGCTCTTTATAGCACGGCCGAACGCCTGAACACGCTCGGCCTTTGCAGGACGCACAGGCTCGCCTAACCCTGCGGCTGGTAGAGCACAGGATCGTCGATGCCCGAGACCCCCGTCTTCACCACCGCGGCCGTCGCCGCGCCCCACCGCCTCGCCGCGCAGGCCGGCCAGACCGTGCTGGCCCAGGGCGGCAATGCCATTGAGGCGATGGTGGCGATGGCCGCCTCCATCGCGGTGGCCTACCCGCACATGAACGGCATCGGCGGCGACGGTTTCTGGCTGGTGCGCGAGCGCGGCGGCCGGGTGCGCGGCATCGAGGCCTGCGGGCCGGCGGGGCGCCTCGCCACGCTCCAGCGCTACCGCGAGAAGGGCTACGACACGATCCCGGCGCGCGGTCCCGATGCCATGGTCACGGTCGCGGGCGCGGTCGGCGGCTGGCGCCTCGCCCTGGAGCTGGCACGGGCGCTCGGAGGCCGCCTGCCGCTGGAGACGCTGCTCGCCGACGCGATCGGACAGGCGCGCACCGGGGTGCCGGTCTCACCCTCCGAGGCGCGCTACGTGCCCCAGGAACTCGATACGCTCCACGACGCCCCGAACTTCTCGAAGACCTTCCTGAAGGACGGCAAGCCCTATCCGGCCGGCGAGATCCGGGCCCTGCCGCGTCTCGCCGCCACCCTGGAGCAGCTGGCCCATGCGGGTCTCCGCGATTTCTACCGTGGCGATATCGGACGGGAGATCGCCGCAGATCTGGAACGCCTCGGCGCCCCGGTCACCCGGGCGGACCTGGAGGGCTTCGCGGCGGCCGAGCGCGCGCCGCTGGCGATCCGGCGGCGCGGCGCGACGCTCTACAACTTCCCGCCGCCGACCCAGGGGCTCGCCGCGCTGCTGATCCTCGGCATCTTCGACCGGCTCGACATCGCCGAGGCGGAGGGCACGGCGCATTATCACGGCTTGATCGAGGCCACGAAGCGGGCCTTCGCGATCCGCGACCGCGTGGTGACGGATTTCGGCCGCCTGCGGCACGACCCAGCCGCCTTCCTGACCCCGGAGCGTATCGCCCGCGAGGCGGCGCTGATCGACATGCGCCGCGCCGCGTCGGTGCCCCTGCCCGATCCGGGTCACGGCGACACGGTCTGGATGGGCGCGATCGACACGGACGGGCTCGCCGTCTCCTACATCCAGTCGGTCTACTGGGAATACGGCTCCGGCACGGTCCTGCCGGCTACCGGCATCTGCTGGCAGAACCGCGGCATGTCGTTCTCGCTTGATCCGACGGCCGTGAACCCGCTGGAGCCGGGCCGGCGCCCGTTCCACACGCTGATCCCGGCGCTCGCCGCCTTCGACGACGGCCGGGTCATGAGCTACGGCAGCATGGGCGGCGACGGGCAGCCGCAGTTCCAGGCGCAGATCTTCAGCCGCTACGCCGATTACGGGATGTCGGTGGCGGACGCGGTCGATGCCCCGCGCCTCCTCTACGGACGCACCTGGGGGGCGCCCTCGCTGAGCGTCAAGGTGGAGGACCGGTTCGATCCGGCCTGCATCGCGGCCCTCGGCCGCCTCGGCCACGAGATCGAGGAGCTGGGCGGCGCCTACATCGACTCGCTGGGCCACGCCGGCATGCTGGTGCGCCATGCACGCAACGGGCGGATCGAGGCCACCCATGATCCCCGCTCGGATGGCGGAGCGTTGGGACTGTGAGGCCGGGGTCGCGTGCGCGGTCGCCGGAGACGGCCGCTCACGCGGCCTGAGCGAGCCAGCAGGCGGCGCGCAGCCGCACAACACCGCCTTGCGCGTACGGTCGCAGAATCTTCGTCACCGCCGCTTCGGCTCGCGCTCGCAGATCCGGGGCGGCCTCGCGGATGAGGTGCGAGCTCGGGCCGAGGTCGAGGGAGACCCGGGTGGCCGCGTCGGTCGCCGCCGCGTCGGTCGCGCCCTGTCCGACGACGATGTCGCGGTCGAGCGCGTCGCAGGTGACGCGCGCGAACCCGGCGCCGCGCAGGAGCGCGACCAGCGGGTCGGCATCGGCGAAGCGGAACGGTCCCGGCGTGTCGGGCTGAGGCGGCGGCGGAATCTCGGGCAGGAGCGGCAGCACCGCGTCCCGCGGCACGCTCACCCAGAGGTTCTCGGAGAGCGGCCGCCAGCACAGGAAGGTCAGCCGGCCGCCCGGCTTGAGCATCCGTCGCAGGTTGGCGAAAGCGCGACCGGAATCCGAGAAGAACATCACGCCGAAACGCGAGAGGGCGATGTCGAAGTGCCCGAGATCCGCCCGCTCCACGTCGGCCTCGACGAACCGGATCGGCGCGGCACCTGACGCCTCCCCGGCGACGCGGCTCCTGGCGACGGCCAGCAGCGGCGCCGAGATGTCGGCTCCCGTGATGGCGCCGCCGGGCCCGACCCGACGCGCCGCCTCCAGGGTGGTGGCCCCTGAGCCACAGCCGATATCGAGCGCCGTGTCGCCGGGATCGAAGGGCAGGCGGGCGAACAGCGCCTCCGTCAGCGGGACGAACATCCCGTCGAGGACGGCCTGATTGCGCGCCCAGCGCGCGCCGACCTCGCCGTTCCAGTACTCGGTCTGGGTGATGCCGCCCGCCATGATCGCCTCCGTCAGACCGTGGTCGTGGCCACTGACAGTTCGGGCTTGTGGTTCAGGGTCTGGAACACCACGCAGTAGCGCTCGGTGAGCTTGAGGAGCTGCGCGAGCTTGTCCTCCGGCGCGTCGGTGTCGAGTTCGAAGAACAGGCGGATGCTGCGGAAGCCCACGGGCGCCTCCTTGTCGACTCCGAGGGTGCCGCGGAAATCCAGGTCGCCCTCGGCGCTGACCGTGCCCGAACGGAGCGGGATCTCCAGGGCGGTGGCCACCGCCTTGAGGGTCACGCCCGCGCAGGCGACCAGGGCCTCGAGCAGCATGTCGCCCGAGCACAGCTCCGCGCCCGATCCGCCTGTCGCCGGATGGAGCCCGGCCTCCGCGATGGCGCGCCCTGTCTCGACCTTGCAGGCGATCTTGCTGTCGTCCAGCGTGCCTCGGGCCTTCAGGGTGATGACCGCCGCGTCCGGCGCGGTGCGGTACTTGTCCTTGATCGGAGCCTGGAGGGCTCGCAGCGCAGTGGCATCCATGGCGTCGTCCTCTCGAATCGGGTTCGCGCCCGCTTCTCGGCGGCGGGCCGGCCGGAACGCTCCGGCCGCGGCGGGGCTCCGGTATAGGTGGACGGGATGCGGACGAAAAGCGGCCCTCAGGCGCGTTCGGTGAGCGCCGCCACCGCCTCGGCCAAGGCGTCAACCTGGGCCTCGTCATGGGCGGCCGAGAAGGCCACCCGCAGCCGTGCGGTCCCGGCCGGCACCGTCGGCGGGCGGATCGCCACGACCAGGAACCCGGCCGATTCCAGCGCGGCCGAGATGTCGAGCGCCGCCTGCGCCTCGCCGACCAGGACCGGCACGACGGCGCTCTCGGCCTCCGGCAGGCCCAGCCGGGCGGTGAAACGCCGGGCGAGAGCCACGGGCCGCGCGCGCCGTTCGGGCTCCGCCTCGAGGATCGTCAGGGCCTCCAGGGCGGCGGCGGCCGAGGCCGGGGGCAGACCGGTCGTGTAGACGAAGCTTCGGGCGCGGCTCGTCATCAGGTCGATCACGGGCCGTGACGCGCAGAGGTAGCCGCCGTAGGAGCCGAGCGCCTTCGACAGGGTGCCCATCTCCAGCGGCGCCCGCGGCCCGTCCTCGACCACGCCGATCCCGTGGGCGTCGTCCACGAGCGTCCAGGCGTCGAAGCTTTCCGCGACGCCCAGGATGTCGCCGAGCGGCGCCCGATCGCCGTCCATGCTGAACACCCGCTCGGTGAGCACGAGGGCGCGCCCGTGATGAGACCGGTGCTCGGTGAGCTGCGCGGCGAGGTGGCCGACATCGTTGTGGCGAAACGTGAGCACCCGCGCGCCCGACAGCCGCGCGCCGGCCCACATGCAGGCGTGGGACAGGTCGTCGAGCAGGACGAGGTCACCGCGCCCGGCCAGCGCCGGGGTGATGCCCAGATTGGCGAGGTAGCCGCTGCCGAAGATCAGGGCGGCTTCCACGCCCTTGTGCCGTGCCAGCCGCTCTTCCAGGGCGCCGAGATACGGGTGGTCGCCGGTCACGAGCCGCGATCCGCCGGCGCCCGCACCGTGGCTCGCCGCGGCAGCCTGTGCCGCCGCGATCACCCGCGGGTGCTGCGAGAGACCGAGATAATCGTTGCAGGAGAACGAGACGAGCGCCCGTCCCCGCCGGGTCGCCGCCGCATCCGGTCCGCGCTCGGTCGGCGTGAGCCGGCGGCGCAGGCTGCCGGTTTCCAGGGCGTCGAGTTTCCCGCGGGCGAAGGCGTCGAGGCTGTCCATCAGGTCGGGATGGGAGCCGCCGCGGCGGCAAAGTCAAGCGGTGGCCGCCGAACCCTTGACCCCCGTCCGGAGCCCCACCATGCCGGTCGCATGATCCGCGAAGCGCCCGCACGCCATCTCTGGCGGCCCTACACGCAGATGCGCCGCGCCCCGCCGCCGCTGGAGGCGGTGGCGACGCGCGGCACCCGCATCGTGCTCGCCGACGGCCGCGAACTCGTGGACGGCATCGCCTCCTGGTGGACGGCCGTGCACGGATACAATCACCCGCACATAGCCCAGGCCGTGACCGACCAGCTCGCCCGCATGCCGCACGTGATGTTCGGCGGCCTCACCCATCAGCCGGCCGAACGGCTCGCGGCCCGGCTCGCCGCCCTGCTGCCGGGCGACCTCGACCACGTCTTCCTGAGCGATTCGGGTTCGGTCGCCGTGGAAGTCGCGCTCAAGATGGCGGCGCAGATGTGGATCAACCGCGGGGTGAGCGGTCGGACGAGGGTCCTGGCTTTCCGCGGCGGCTACCACGGCGACACGATGGGGGCGATGTCGGTCTGCGACCCCGAGGAGGGCATGCATCGCCGCTTCGGCGCCTACCTGCCCGACCAGCTCTTCTGCGACCTGCCGCGGAGCGCGGCCGAGACCACGGCGCTCGACGCCACACTGGCGGCGCATCGCCAGACCTTGGCGGCCGTCATCGTCGAGCCCCTGGTCCAGGGCGCAGGCGGCATGCGGATGCACCCGCCCGAGGTCCTCGCTACCGTCGCCCGCCTCGCCCGCCATCACGGTCTGCCGCTCATCGCCGACGAGATCTTCACCGGCTTCGGCCGGACCGGAAGCCTGTTCGCGTGCGAGCAGGCCGGGGTCGTGCCCGACATTCTCTGCCTGTCGAAGGCGCTGACCGGCGGCACCATGGCGCTCGCCGCCACCGTCGCGCGCGGGGAGGTCTTCGAGGCCTTTTGGTCCGAGGATCCTGCCGCCGCGCTGATGCACGGCCCGACCTTCATGGCCAACCCACTCGCCTGCGCGGCGGCCAATGCCAGCCTCGACCTGTTCGAGACCGAGCCGCGGCTGGCCCAGGCGCGCGTCATCGCGCTCAGGCTCGCGGACGGGCTGGAATCCCTGAGACGCGTGTCCGGCGTGGCCGATGTCCGGACCCTTGGCGCCATCGGCGCGGTACAGTTCTCCCGGCCGCCGGATCTCGCCGTCCTGAAGTCTCGGCTGCTCGACCGCGGCGTCTGGGTTCGGCCGTTCGGCGACATCGTCTATCTCACGCCCGCCCTCACCATCGCGGACGGGGATCTCGACCGCTTGACCGACGCGGTCGTGGCCGTGGTGACCGATCTGGGTTCTTCGGCCGCGTGACGGGACTCGCCGCGGTGCGAAAGAAAGCCTGCCGCCCCGGCCTGCAACCCGGAACCGTTTCTGCCGTTGGGCCTACGGCAGAAGACGCGTGCGGCGGCCCTCACGGCCGCATGCTGCCGGAGGGAGTAAACAGTGGCGAGTGAGCAGACGGGTATTGGCGGCGATCGGCCGGTGATCCTCCTCGTCGAAGACGAGGCGCTGACGATCATGGATCTCGGGGACGTTCTGGAGGAAGGCGGCTACGACACGGTCCAGTGTGCTTCCGCCGAGCGGGCGCTCAGCATCCTGCAGGCGCGCCCGGATATCTGCGGGCTCGTCACGGACGTCCAGCTCTCGGGCAAGACGGACGGGTTCGACCTCGCGAGTTCCGTGGCCGAGGCGCGGCCACAACTGCCGATCCTGATCGTCTCGGGACGGGCCGCGCCCGATCCGGCCCGCATGCCCGAGCATGCCGATTTCATCGCCCGGCCGTGCACCGGCGAAGATATCCTGGATCGGCTTCAGCGTCTCATGCACTGCTGAGCGTCCGGCCCCGTCATCGCAGCGTCACCGGCCACCGCCACAGGTCCTGGGCGGCCGGCGACGGGGGATGGACGGTGCAGATTCAGGATCATCCGGCGGCCGCCGGCACGAACTCGGGCGTTCCGGTGGGCGATAACCAGAAACGCGATCGTCACGACGAGGACCGACCGCCGCTGTCGTCCAAGAAGATGCGGCCACCCGGTGTTCGCAGCGTCGGCAGGGCGCTGGTGCAGGCGGCGCGCCTGCATCGGGCTCGCACCGGCGACCGCTTGGCCAAGCTCGGCTTGTTCGCCGGCCAGGAGCAGGTGGTTCAGGCGCTGGCCGCGGCCGGCACGATGACCATGGGCGACCTTGCCGCCCTGTTGCGGGTGCGTCCGCCAACCGCCTCGAAAACTGTGACGCGGCTGGCGGCTCTCGGCATCGTCGAGCGCCGGGCCGAATCGGGCGATGGACGCGTGGTTCGCGTCCAGCTCACGGAATCGGGCCTCGCGAAGGCCGCCGCGATCGAGCGGATTCAGGAAGAGGTCGAGGCCGAGCTGCTCGACCACCTCGACAAGACCGACCGCCGCCGGCTCCGCAAGCTCCTGCGCAAGGCCGCGCGTGGATTGGCCGAGGCCGCCGGCGCCGCAGGTCAGACGACCGAGGCCGACGCCGAAATCGAGGCGGAGGACGATAGCGAGGGGTTGGCCACCTGAGCGGCCACGCTCCTGCCGCTTGGCGCGACGCCGGGAGCGGGTGTGGCCGGTCCCGGTAGGGCGCGGGATCGATCGGTCCCTGCCAGGCCGTAGTCTCGATCAGGCAGGCATCCAGCGCCGCCGCGAGCGCGGCCTCGTGCCTGCCGGTGGCGACGAAAGCCAGCCCTTGACCTCGGTCACGCCAGACTCCGCTGGCGACCGGCCATCGCCGCCGCAGTACCGCCGACCACCCGCGCCCCCGGCGCGGAGATCCAGGGGCGGCGCTCGAGAGGATGATCTGGCCGACCCGATCGGGCCGCGACGACAGCCAGAGAGCGCCCTTGGCCCCGGTCATGCCGGGCCGAATGGCGTTGACGAGGGCGCTGAGGCGCTCAGTCGATGACGATGACCAGCGACGCGGCGGCCGTCATGGTTGGTGAGCAGGCGATTGAGCAGATATGTCGGACTGGCTTCGAGGAAGCCTGGTAGGACCACAATCGGAACGCCGGAATCCCCCTGCAACATCAGGGGATGATAGTGTTATAACGTATCACAGTCATGGGCAGCGTGATCCCGAGGAGTGAAGGGGCGCGCATGTTGTTGCAACGATGTAACGTTTCTGGGCAGCTCGAAGGGAGCGCCGGATTACCCCTTGCGCCAACTCGTTCCAGCGCGACAATGAAACGATATAACACTGTGTGAGTCTCGATGTTTCTTTCTCGCCGCTTCGGCCTTCTCGCCAGCACGGTCCTGTCCTCGACCCTCTGCGCCGGCCTTCTGGGCATGTCCGTCGCCCAGGCCCAGCAGGCCGTGGCGCTCGACGAGATCAGCGTGACGGGTCCGAGCCCGATCCAGGCGCCGCGCGCGGCGCCGGTGGCCGATGCCGCGGTTCCGCCCGGCGTCCTGCCGGTGGCGACCAACACGTTCTCGCCCGTGACGGTGGTGACGCAGGACCAGATCGCACGCGATCAGCCCCGGACCCTGGGAGACGCCCTGTTCGATCGGCCGGGTATCTCCGGGACCAGCTACGCGCCAGGCGCAGCCTCGCGACCGATCATTCGCGGCCTCGACAACGCCCGGGTGCGCATCCAGGAGAACGGCATCGTCAATGGCGGTGTGTCCGACCTCGGCGAGGATCACGCCGTGCCGGTGAACCCGCTGGTGGCCGACCGGATCGAGGTGATCCGCGGCCCCGCAACCCTGCGCTACGGCTCCGGTGCGATCGGCGGCGTGGTCTCGGCCGACAACAACCGCGTGCCGACCTTCATCCCCGCGAACGGGATGCAGGGACAGGTCACCAGCGGCTTCTCCAGCGTCGACAACGGTCGCCTCGGCGCCGCCACGGTGGATGCCGGCGGTGACGGCGTCGCGGTCCACGCCGACGGCTACAAGACCGCGAATGACAGCTACGCGATCCCCGGCGGGATCCAGCGCAACTCCTACAACGAGTCGCAGGGCGGCGCGGTCGGCATCTCGGCGATCGGCGACCGCGGCTTCGTGGGCATCTCCTTCAGCCACTACGACGCGGTCTACGCGATCCCCGGCGGCGTGGCCGAACAGGACCGGACCCGCCTCACCCCGAACCAGGACCGCATCCTGTCGCGGGGCGAATACCGCCCGCTCGACGGCCCGTTCGAGGTGATCCGCTACTGGGCGGGCTACTCGGTCTACCGCCACAACGAGGTCGGGATTGGCGATGACGGGATCGAGGGCGTCCAGGCGATCTTCAAGAACCGCGAGGCCGAGGGGCGGCTGGAACTCCAGCACGTCCCGGTCTTCACCGAGTTCGGCAAGCTCACCGGCGCGTTGGGCTTCCAGTCGGACCGGCGCGTGATCAACACGCAGCTCGAGTCGTTCCTGCCCAAGACGGAATCCCGTGCCAACGCGGTCTACCTGTTCGAGGAGCTGGAGCTGCGCCCGGGCACGCGGCTCCAGGCGGCCGGGCGCTACGAGGTCGACCGGCTGTCGAGCACGGCCGCCCAGTTCCCCGCCGACTACGTGCCGGTCGATGGCCAGGAGCCGTTCCAGTACGCGCGGGCCCGACGCTTCGCGCCGAAGAGCGCCAGCATCGGCGCCCTGCAGGACCTGCCCTACGGCTTCGTGGCGAGCCTCACCGGCTCCTATGTCGAGCGCGGGCCCACGGGCTACGAGCTGTTCTCGCAGGGGCCACACGACGCCACCGCGACCTTCGAGATCGGCAACCCGAACCTCAAGAAGGAGCGGGCTCGGACCGTCGAGGCCAGCATCCGGCGGGCCGAGGGACCCTTCCGTCTCGACGCGACCGGCTACTTCACGCGCTATACCGGCTTCATCTACCGCAATTACACCGGCCTGACCTGCGACGACGATTTCGCCTCCTGCGGCGTCGGTACCGACAATCGGCAGATCGTCTACCAGCAGCAGAACGCCACCTTCTACGGCGCCGAGATCATCGGCCAGTATGACCTCCTGCCGGTCGGCAACGGCTTCGCCGGCATCGAGGCGCAGTTCGATTTCGTCCGCGCCCAGTTCGACAACGGCGCGAACGTGCCGCGCATCCCGCCCTACCGGGTCGGCGGCGGCGTCTATCTGCGGGCCGACGGGTGGTTCGCGCGGGTGAACCTGCTCCACGCCTTCAGCCACGACGCGACCGCGGTGTACGAGACGCCGACCCCCGGCTACGACGATTTGCGCGCCGAGTTGAGCTACACCAAGGCGGTCGATCCCGCCGTCTACGGGGCGAGCGCGATCACCCTCGGGGTCCAGGGACGCAACCTCCTGAACGACGACATCCGCAATTCGACGTCGTTCAAGAAGGACGAGATCCTGCTGCCCGGACGGAACGTGCGGCTGTTCCTGACGGCACGGTTCTGAGAGCCTGCCCTCTCGCTGTCGGTGCTCATCCGACCCGCGCCTCGTCCTGGGGGGCGGGCGCGCAGCCTTCGCCGCGAAGGCGGCCTTTAGCCGGCTATGGGACTCCTGGAGGGCTCCGTCGAGGCCTGCTGTCGCGGGCGCCTCACCATGAGTGGCGTCGATTGGTTGTCCCGGTGTCGACGGCGTCGTCGCTTCGCTCCTGTCGGGATGACGAGAAGGAGCATCAAGCAGACAGGCTGCGGCGCAGCCTACGCCAGTCCGCGACGATGCCCGTCACGGCGATCCCGGTTGCCAGGAGGTTCAGGATCCACTGGGCCGCGTCGTGCAGCCGACGATTGCCGGTAAGCCCGGGCAGGTCGAGGCGGTGCGCGGCGTCGAACAGCCATCGGTTGATCCGGCCCGAGCGATCCAGGCGCTGGAGGATGGTTCCGTCCCGGGGATCGACATGAAGCCAGGTGGAGGAAGGATCTCCGAACTGCAGGCGCAGCACCGGAAGCGGTCGCGGATCGGAACCGTGCGGGTACCAGTACAGATCATAGGCGGTCAGCTGCTCCGCCGTTCGCAATCCTCCGCCGGGCAGGGCCGCGCCGGCGGCCTGCACGATCGCCGCTGCATCGAGGATCGAGCCGTCATCCGCGCGGTGCGCCGAGAGGCCAGCCGCGCCCTCGGCGACGATCCACCAGGCCCCGCCGATGGCGGCGAAGCGCAGCACCCGGGTCCCCGGTTCGGCGAAGCCGCGCAGGGTCCCGGCGTTCAGGCCGAAGACTGGCGGCGCGCCGGCATAGGCGGCGCGGATCTCGGCGGGCGCGGCGCTGGATGCGAACCACCGGTTCGGGTTCATCGAGATCCAGCCGCTGAGGATGAACGTGCAGAGCCCGATCCCGCCCGCGAGGCCGAACAGGTGGTGCCAGCGGGCGAGCCCGCGATACGGCGTCACGGTCCCGCCCGCGTAGCGGCGCCGAAGGCGCAGGCGCCAGATCCCGATCGCGAGGCCGCTCAGCGCCCCCAGGGCGGCGAAGCCGGACAGCCACAGCAAGACCGTCCGCCACAGCTCCGCCCGGGCACGTAGCGGCGTGAGATAGATCCAGTGCGCAACGGCGCCCACCCAGTTCCAGGCCCGCTCGAACCGCGTCGTGTCGAGGGCGATCTCGCCGGTGACCTGCGAGACGTAGAGTTCGGTCCCCGCCGCGTCGCCGAGGGCGACCTTCCGGAAGGGCCGCAGCGGGTCGTACCGGGCCGTGACGGTCCACTGGTCGCGGACGACCGGCTCCAACCGCGCGTTCGGGAACCCCTCGGCCGCGAGACGCAGTGCGTCTTCGGGCGGCAGCGGGCCGAGCCGCCCGCCGGTCCGCGCCGACACCGTCGCTCGGGCGCCGTCGCGGCCGGCGATCCGGTACACGGGCTCCGCGCCCTGCATCTCCAGGGCGAAGTCGGTAGGCGTGCCGGTAAGCCCACTGGCGCGGAGCGCGTCGCCGGGCGCCACGGCGACCTGATCCCACGCGATCGGGGCGAGCCGCGCCGCGCGCTCGGCCGCGGTCAGCGTCGGGAACGGCACGTAGAGCATCACCAGCCCGGAACCGATCCACGAAGCGAAGAACAGCCCCGCGGCGATCCCGGCCCAGCGGTGGAACAGCAGCAGCCAGCGTCGTCCTGCCTTGCCGAGCCGCCGCCGCAGGCTCACCACGTCACCGTGTAGGCGACCTCGACCGAGCGGGGGCGCCCGAGGAGCCAGTTGGTCCCGATCCCGTTCACGGCGTTGCCGCTGATCGCGTAGACCTTGTCGAACAGGTTGTAGACCCGCAGGGACAGGCGCGACTCCGCCGTGACCTGATGGTCGAGAACCGCATTGATGAGGTTGTAGGCCGGGCGCCGCGCCGTGTTGCCGAAGTCGCTGTAGACCTGTCCCACGTTCTGGAGCCCGATCCGCGCAGTCCAGTCGCGGTGGATGTCCCAGGTCAACCAGAGATTGGCCACGCGCTCGGGCACGTCGATGGGCTGGTTGCCGACATAGGAGACGGTGGTGCCGTTCACGCTCTGGTCGAACCGGTCGTACTGCGCGTGCAGCAGCGCGAGGTTGCCGTCCAGCCGCCAGCCCGGAGCAAAGCGCCAGCCCAAGGCCAGCTCGAATCCCTGCGAGGACTGGCTCCCCACCTGCGTGGACAGCGTCGGCTGGCCGGGGATTGCCGAGATCAGGTTGTCCTTGACGATCCGGTAGCCCGCGATGGTCCATTCCACGGCACCGTCGAAGGCAAGACCCTTGGCGCCGATCTCGACCTGATCGCCTGTGGCGAGCTTGAAGCCCGCCAGCGACTGGTTCAGCGTGATCAGGCTGTTCACCGGGTCGGTGGCGAAGCTGTACTGGGCGTAGAGCGCGCTGTCCGGCGTCGGGTTGTAGACGAGGCCGAAGCGGTAGCCCAGCGCCCGGTAGGTCTTCTCGAATCGCGATCTCGTCTGCAGGTCCTCCCGATTCAGCGTCGGCACGTCGAGGCGCACGCCGGTGAGGAACGAGAGCTTGTCCGACAGGATCAGACGGTCCTCCGCGAAGACCGAGGCCTGGCTCGTCTGCGTTGCGTAGGCAGGCCGCGCCCGGCCGTTCTGCGGGAAGACGCCCGGATCGTAGCCTACGAGGGGCACGCTGGTGGTCTGGTCAAAGTAGAAGTTGTTGGTGTGCCGGAAGTCGATGTGGTTCACGTCGAACCCGGCCACGAACTGGTTGGGCAGGCCGAACAGGCTGCCCCGGAACGTCGCGTCGAGCCGATCCCCGACCTGCTCCTGGCTGTGGTAGATCTCCAGGTAGTCGCCCCGGTTCACGAGTCCGGTGCCGCGGTTGTAGCTGTACTGCTCGACGTCGAGCCAGTGGCGCCGGCTGGTGAGCCGGTAGGCGGTGTTGCGGATCGTCATGTCGGCCGAGGGGGACCATTCGGTCTTGATCTGGGTCCAGTTGTCGGCCCAGGTGATCTTCGCGTCGCGGACGTTGTAGTTGTTGAACCGGATCAGATCCGGGATCCGTCCCTCGACCAGCGGCGTGCCCCAGTAGCGGGCGGGCTCCTGGTAGCCGAGATCGTGGCTCAGGGTGATGGCGAGGTTCGGGCTCGGCTGGAACAGGAGGGCGGCCGAGACCGCGAGGTTGCGAAAATCGCCCTCCGGCCGGATCCAACCGTCGGCGCGGTTGCCGCTGACGTTGAGGCGATACGCGAAGGTGTCGCCGAACTCGGCTTGCCCGATCGGACTGCCGGAATCGAGGGCGAGGCGCGCGACGCCGTCGGTGCCCACCACCGCGCGGGCGGTGTTGATCGGAACGAAGACCGGCTTCTTCGGGACCACGTTGATGACGCCGCCGATGGCGCCGTCGCCGTAGAGCACCGAGGACGGCCCGCGCAGCACCTCGATTCGCTCGACGTTCCACGTGTCGAACGGGAAGGTCACGGTGTTGGCGCCGACGTAGAAGCGCGTGCCGTCGTAGAGCTGCTGGATCGAGTTCGGGCCAGCGAAGCCGCGGGACGTGAACGCGCCGTTGCCGTTGCCGGGCGCCGCGATGGTGGTGATGCCGGTGGCGTCCTGGGTCACAGCGTCGGCGATCGTGTCCTGGCCGCGCAGCCGCGCGGTCTCGCCGGACACGATATCGAGGCTGGCCGGGGTCTCCAGCGGCGTCAGGCCGACACGGCTCGCAGTCCGGTCGGGCGTGCGCAGGTTGAGGCCGTTCGGCGGAAGGCGGCTCGGATCGCCGCCTGCACCCGCGACGGACAGTTCATCCAAGGTGACGGTCTCCTGAGCGGCGGTCGGACTGGCGAGGAGCGCGAGGAGAAAGCCGCAGAGCGGCGCCGTCCCGGTGAGTCTGGGGCGATGGGGCGATGAAGGCATGAGGGAAGCGGTCCGTGCGCGGCGCGCGCCGGCCCCCAAGTCTAAAAGCAGTGTAATAACATTGCAATTCAACGTCCACTCGGTGACGGCGCCGAAACGCGTGCGCGGCGGCCCGATGTCGGATTCGGGGAGTTCGAGAGGACGGAGACGGACATCGGGAACGGTGTCGCGGGCGCGCTTGCTGTGGCACGTCACCGCGAACGAGGCCTCGGCGACCGCCTCCCCTCGGGATTGACGGTGCCTCGACACCCGCCAGGACACCCCGCCCGGCGCGTTTCGCGTGTGACCACGGCTGACGGCAGGTCTCCTGGCTCGCGGGTCGCCGCCCTCGCACCGTCTTCCCGGGGTGACCCAGTGACGTGGTGGTGAAGGGCTCGCCGCTTACAGTTGCGGGGGCAGCCGCGGCTTCGGGGCGAACCCCTCACCGCGTTCCCTTTTGATCCCCAAGGGGAACCGTCGGCCGACAGCTTGGCCGTAGCGCGCCTGGGCGTCAACCGCGTGTCCGAAGGTTGCCGTGAATCGACGCGGGCGGTGCTCCGTTGCGGCTCCGGCGGGGACGCGGTGATCGGTTCGAAATATGGGTTGGAGCCCCTCTTGCGGGGATCCGCTTGGAGGCCCGAGCCTGCCCCGGCGCTACAATAGCTTGTCGGTGGCCGAGATCCGTGCCGATGACGGACAGCCCAAGGTTTTCCGGCTCCTCGGGAGCAGCGTCGCGTTCGCCGTAAGCGCCCGGAACGGCCTGATCCACGCGTTTTCAGGGGAACTCGGCATCAGGGTCTCGGTCTTCGGCGGCCCGCGCGTGGGGCGAATGACGTCGCGTACGAGGGGCTGGTCGGGCACGAGGTCCTCTTCCTGTTCCCGGTCGCCCTGCCGGCCGGTCGGCTCGACGGACAGGATCGCTTCGTTGGGACTCTGAGCCCTGATGGGCCCGCGTGGAGGGCCGCCTTTGCCGCTGCGCGCGGGCGATGCTACAGCCGGTCGATCCCATCGGTCCGGACGTCCGCGACGCCGCGGCCCATGCGCGCGGACGCCCCGTCCGCAGCGGAGACGGGTGCCGGCGGAAACATGACGACACGACCTCCCAAAAGCGGCGGGCCGAGGGGGCGCAAGCCTCAGGCCGGCAAATCCAACGCAGGTCCGTTCAAGGCCGGCAAGTTCGGCGCCGGCAACGGCTACGCCGACGGCCGCGCCCGCACGGGCCCCCGCACCAGCGCCCGGGATGCCGCCGAGCGCGCCGCCCGCAACCGCGGCGACGATGCCGGGGCGCGCGACCCGTGGGGGGCCGGCCAGGCACCGGCGGCCGCTGCACCGGCGCGGCCCCCGAAGGCGCGCACCGCGCCGGCGTCGACACGCCGGGACGCGCCTCCGCCCCGCCGTACGGCCGCGCCCGCACCAGGCCGGCCCCCGGCCAAGCGCGCGGAGGCCTCGGCCCCCGCGCCGGCGCCCGCAGCCGCCCCGACACGCCGCGAGCAGCGCGCCGCCGCCTCCGCGACCCTCGCGTCCGGGGTACAGACTTTGACGGTGGAGCCGGACGAGGCCGGGATGCGGATCGACCGCTTCCTCACGGCCCGCTTCCCGCTCCTGCCCTTCACCCGCGTGCAAACCATCGTGCGCAAGGGTGAGTTGCGGGTCGACGGCAAGCGCGCCAAGCCGAACGACCGGCTGGAGCCGGGCATGAGCGTGCGCGTGCCGCCGCTGCGCCTTGAGCAGCCCACCGAGCGCCCGCGCAGCGCCGCCCGCGAGCAGGACGACGCGGAGTTCATCCGCTCGCTGATCCTCTACGAGGACGCGGACATGATGATCCTCAACAAGCCCTTCGGACTCGCGGTCCAGGGCGGGTCGGGGACGGTCCGGCACGTGGACGGCCTGCTCGCCGCGCTCACCAGCCCGGACGGCCAGAAGCCCCGCCTCGTTCACCGGCTGGACAAGGATACCGCCGGCTGCCTGATCGTCGCCAAGACCCGGCTCGCCGCGGCGACGCTGGCCAAGAGCTTCCGGTCCCGGGCGGCGCGGAAGATCTACTGGGCGCTGACCGCCGGCGTGCCGCGGGTGCGTCAGGGCCGCGTCTCCACCTACCTCGCCAAGGAGGAGCCCACCGACGCCGACGCGCGGATGCGCGTCGCCAAGCACGGCGACGAGGGTGCCAGCCACGCGCTGACCTACTACGCGATGGTCGACCAGGCCGCCCAGAAGCTGTCCTGGCTATCCTTCAAGCCGGTGACCGGCCGCACGCACCAGCTGCGCGCCCATGCGGCCCATATCGGCCACCCGATCGTCGGCGATCCCAAATATTTCTCCGTCGAGAACTGGGAGCTGCCGGGGGGTATCCAGAACCGGCTCCACCTGCTCGCCCGGCGGATCGTCATCCCGCACCCACGCACCGGCAAGCCCGTGGACGTGAGCGCGCCGCTGCCGCCCCACATGGCCCAGAGCTGGAACCTCCTCGGCTTCGATGCCGGCCGCTATGACCCGATCGTCGAGGCGCCGGAGGCCTGATCCAGGAGCCACGGCACGATTGCGTCGGCCAGGGCCTCGGGCGCCTCCAGGGGCAGCATGTGGCCCGATCCGTCGATCACCGTGATCGTGGCGCCCGAAATGCCGTCGCGAAGCTCCCGTCCCTCGTCGAGGCCGCGCAGGGCGTCCTGCGCCGCCACCACCACCAGGGTCGGGCATCGGATCGTGCCGAGCCGGTCGAGGTCGGCCATGCGGGCTTGCCCGGCCTGGCGCAGGAACACCGGACCGCCCAGCCGGTCGCCCATTCGGCGGATGCGCGCGAGGAGAGTCGCGTCCCCGGCCCGCTCCGGATGTACGGATTGAAGGATCGCGTTCCGGCTCAGTCCGGCGAAGCCCTGCTCGCGGACTTGTGCAACGGCGAACGCCTTCCGTGTCGCCTGCGCGCGCGTGTCGGCCCGCGCCGAGGTGGCGATCAGGACGAGGGCCTGGACCCGCTCGGGTGCGCGGTAGGCGACGGCCCGGGCCACGTAGCCGCCCATCGAGAAGCCTACCAGAGCGAACCGGTCCGGCGCTGCGGCGGCGACCCGCAGCGCCATGTCGTGGATGGTCGCGTCCTGCGTGACGTCGCCGTGCATCACCGGGCCGATCCCGGACAGACGGGGCATCAGGTCGGTCCACAGGTCGGGATCGGTCATGAAGCCGGGGAGCAGCACGAGGTTCATGACCGGTTCCGTACTCCGCGTGCCGGCTTCGGCGCCGCCGGTCGCCGCGCATGATACGAGCCTGGATGCGGCCCGACATCCCAGGGTCTCGCGTCCGGCATGCCTTGGCAACCGGTCGCGCCGCCTCATATGCTGCCCCGCACCCCGACACTCCCCGGGATGCGATTCCAAGCGGTTCGAGATCCTGACGCATGAAGCTCGCGATGCTGGCCTGCCTCGCCGCCCTGTGCCTCACCGGGCCGATCGCGCATGCCGCGCCGGGCGAGGCGCCCAAATCCACGGCACCGGTCCATCCGGCGGCGCCGACCGAGGCGGCGAAGTCGCAACCGTCCGCCGCGCCGGGGGACGCGGCATCGCCCGCGCAGACCGCGCCGCGGCCGGCCTCAAGCGGCCGGGCCGAGCGCCGGCGGCGGTCCTACGCGGCCTGCAACCGCGCGTCGCACCAGCGGGGCCTGCGCGGCGGCAAGCGGCGGCGCTTCCTGATCCGCTGCCGTCTCGGCTACGAGCGCACCCGCGGCCAGGCCGGTCAGCCCGCCGCCGGCCCGCTGCCGCAGACGGGCCGGAAGCCGTGATGCGGGCCGGCGCGCCCGCGCGGCCCCCGGCCCGCCACCGGCCATGAGGCTCATCGTCTTCGACGTCGACGGGACCCTCGTCGACAGCCAGCACTTGATCGTGGCGGCCCAGGGGATCGCCTTCGCGGAGAACGGCCTGCGGGCTCCGGAGCGGCGGGAGGCGCTGTCCGTGGTCGGCCTGTCGCTGCCGCAGGCCTTCCGCCGCCTCGTGGGCGAGGATGGTCCGATCGTCGAACTCTCGGAGAGCTACAAGCAGGCCTACAACCGCCTGCGCCTCGATCCGGCGCACGAGGAGCCGCTGTTCCCCGGCATGGCGGAGCTTCTGGCCGCGCTGCACGCCCGGGACGACGTGCTGATCGGCCTCGCCACCGGCAAGTCGCGGCGGGGCGTCGACCGGCTGATCGCGCACCACGGCTGGGCGGATTGGTTCGCCACGACGCAGAGCGCCGACGACGCGCCGTCGAAGCCCGACCCGACCATGCTGCGGCAGGCCATGGACGAGGCCGGCTGCGAGCCCGGGGCGACCATCATGGTCGGCGACACCACCTTCGACATCGCCATGGGCGTGGCGGCCGGCGCCGTCGCCGTGGGGGTGGCCTGGGGCTACCACCCGCCCGAATCCCTCTACGGGGCCGGCGCCGTGACGGTGGTTCCCAGCGCCGCCGCGCTGGCGGCGCGACTCCTCGATGGAATCGACGCGGCACGGTGAGCCGGAAGGCTCGCGCGCGGGCCGCGGAACGCCTATCTCGCGGTCATGAGCGATGAGACGACTGACTGGCTCGGGCAACCGGGCGACGCCGAGCGACCCGACCCGGTGCGGGCGGCGCGCGGCCATGCGAAGCCGGCCCTGCCCCGGCGCTTCTACACGGAGGCCGGCTTCTCCGAGGACGCGGACGGGTTCCGCCTGACCCTCGACGGACGCCCCGCCAACACCCCGGCCCGCAACCCGCTGCGTCTGCCCAGCCGGGACTTGGCCGCGAAGGTCGCGGCCGAGTGGGCCGCGCAGGAGACGTCGATCGACCCGGCCCGGATGCCCCTGACGCGCCTCGCCAACACGGCGATCGACGGGGTCGCCCCCCGCCACGCGGCCGTGGTGGAGGACCTGTGCGCCTACGCGGGCACGGATCTGGTGGCCTACCGGGCGGGGGATCCGGAACGTCTGGTGCGGGCTCAGGCCGAGGCCTGGGACCCGATCCTCGTCTGGGCGCGGGAAGAACTCGGCGCCCGGGTCATCCTGAGCGAGGGCGTGATGCATGTGGCGCAGCCGCCCGACACGATTCGGGCCCTCTCCGAGGCGGTGGCGGCCGAGACGGATCCGTTCGCGCTGACGGGCCTGCACACGCTGACGACGCTTTCCGGCTCCCTGCTGATTGCCCTGGCGGTGCTGCGCGGCCGGCTGACCCCGGCCGAGGCCTGGGCCGCGGCGCACGTCGACGAGACCTATCAGGCCGAGGTCTGGGGCCGGGACGCGGAGGCCGAAGCCCGCCTCGCGGCCCGCCGCGCCGAATTCGAGGCTGCCGCCGCGTTCGTCGGGGCGGGGCGCTGAATCGGCACCGCCGTCCGGCCCGGTCTCCCAGATGCAATTGCGCAACAATCCCGAAATCCGGGCGAAACGCGCGTGCCGTCCGCTGACTCCGGGCGAGGACTGACTTATGGATCGCCTGTCCTGTTTTCGGGTCGACCATGCGTACCGATCAGCCAGTCTGCTGCCGTTTCGAAAGTGAGCTGACGTCGCTGATCGCGCAGAATCAGTCTTCGGGTCTCGACGGGACGCGCGATGCGCTGTTCGAGGCGTTGCGCGCGCTGGAAGGACGGGCCAGATCGGAGGCAGCCTCGGCGCTGACCTTGCGGAAGATCGCGGAGGCTCGCTTCCTCGTCGGCATTCTTCGCGACGCCGTGCGCCCGTTCCCGGTGGCGCCCCTGCGGACGGTGCTGCGGGTGCGGGAGCGTCCCCGAGCCCCCGTGGATCTCGACGCCTGAGGCATCCCGACGCGTTACGGCCGGGGCGTCATCCCCCCGCCGACAAGGCGGCCTCGACCTGCGCCTCCAGGGCGGCCGGCTTGGTCGCGGGGGCGAACCGCGCGAGGACCCGGCCGTCGCGGCCCACCAGGAACTTGGTGAAGTTCCACTTGATCGCCCGCATGCCGAGCAGCCCGGGCTTGGCCCGGGTCAGGTGGTCATACAGCGGATCGGCCCCGGGCCCGTTCACCGCGATCTTGCCGAGCACCGGGAAGGTCACGTCGTAGCGCAGCGTGCAGAAGTGCTCGATCTCCGCGGCATCACCCGGCTCCTGAGCGCCGAACTGGTTGCAGGGAAAGCCCAGGACCGTGAGGCCTGCGTCCCGGTGGCGGCGCCAGAGCGCTTCCAGCCCTTCGTATTGCGGGGTGAAGCCGCAGCGCGAGGCGGTGTTGACCACCAGCAGAACGCGGCCGCGGTGCTGCGCCAGCGGGTAGGCGTGGCCGTCGGCGGCGGCGACGGTGAAGTCGTGGACGATCGTCATCCAAGATCACTCGGCCAAACCGGCCGCGCTCGCAAGATCCGACCCGCAGCGGCGCTGCCGAAGTCCCGGCGGGACAGGGCGCGTCGCGGTCCGCGCGCCCCGCAGTCCGACGTGGCCTAGCCGGCGCCGCCTCCCCGGCCTGTGCACAGGCCAGGCCTGGCGACATCCCGGCATGGTGGCGCGTGAGCGCCGACCGCGCCCCCGCCCCCGCCGGGACCCGATCGGGCGCGCGGAGGACGCGCCATCACGTTCACGTCCACGACGGCTGCTCGGAGCCGGAGGCGATGGGGACCGAGCTGCCGGCCGCGCAGGCCGCGCGGCTCGCGGCGATGCGGAGAAGCACCCTCCCGGAATGCCGGGTCGGTGCGCGCCGCGCCCTGCTCGCGCGCCGTCAGGCCGGGACCTTCTCCACGTCGAAGCTCGGGCCCTGAGGGGTCATACGGTCGCGGGTGACGATGCGCTCATGGGCCGAGACCACGCCGAGGCTGACGTCGCGGTCGGGCAGGACCATCGTGGTGGTCTTGTTGACGTGGACCAGCACGTGGCGCCGCAGGGGGGCGGAGGCTGCGGCCCACCGCTTGAGCTGCCCGTAATGGGGCTCGCGCCGCCACGCGTTCGGCTGACCGGGATCGACCTGCACGTTCATGTTGCGGGTGAGCGGATCGAGGGTGAGCACCATCTTGGCTCGGTCGGGCTTCCATTCCGGACCGAGCCAGCCCTCCGTCATCCAGAGGCAGTGGAACGCCCGGCAATGGTCGGGGCGCGTCGCGTGGATGGCGCAGCCCTGTCCGGCCTTGGTGTGGCGGCACCACTGGCCGGCCACGCTGGCGACGGCCGGCACGTCGTAGACCTTGCAGCAGAGGGTGCAGGCGCCGCAGGCGCGGCCGGGGGCGGGCTGGGCGACGAAAGCTTCGGGGTTCAGCATGGGGCATACAGCAAGCGCGGCATGCATCCGGCTACGGCCGGACGCGGATCCGCCGGGCTACCTGCGGGCGCATCAGGTCGGTAGTGTGGCGGCGGATCCAAGCGGCTTGAGGACCTTGCGACCGATGCTGTCAAATCTCGCGACCCGCGACGTCGAAACCCTGCTCCACCCCTACACCAACCTGTCGACGCACCGGCACACCGGTCCGCTGGTCCTGGAGCGCGGCGCGGGTGTCCACGTCTTCGACACGGAGGGGCGGTCCTACATCGAGGGCATGTCGGGCCTCTGGTGCACGGCCTTGGGCTACTCGAACGCGGAACTCGTGGAGGCGGCCCGGGAGCAGATGGCGCGCCTGCCGTTCACGCACCTGTTCTCCGGCCGCAGTCACGACCCGGGGATCGAGCTGGCCGAGACGCTGAAGGAGCTGATGCCGGTCCCGACCTCGAAGATCTTCTTCACCTCGTCGGGCTCGGAGGCCAACGACACCCAGGTGAAGCTCGCGTGGTACTACAACAACGCGCTGGGACGGCCGAGGAAGAAGAAGATCATCGCCCGGCAGAAGGGCTATCACGGCGTCACCGTGGCGAGCGCCTCGATGACCGGCCTCGCGGCGAACCATGCCGACTGGGACCTGCCGCTGCCCGGATTCCTGCACGTCTCCTGTGCGCACCATTACCGGGGCGCCGAAGCGGGCGAGAGCGAGGAGGCCTACTCGGCCCGGCTCGCCGCCGAGCTGGAGGAGACCATCCTGCGCGAGGGTCCGGAGACGGTGGCGGCCTTCATCGCCGAGCCCGTGATGGGTGCCGGCGGGGCGATCGTGCCGCCGCGGGGCTATTTCGCGGCCATCCAGGCCGTCCTGGCGAAGTACGAGGTCCGCCTGATCGCCGACGAGGTGATCTGCGGCTTCGGCCGCCTCGGGACTTGGTTCGGCAGCGAGGCGCTCGGCATGAGGCCGGACTCGATCTCCTTCGCCAAGGCGCTCACCTCGGCCTACATGCCGCTCGGCGGCGTGAGCATCGACGAGCCGCTCTACGAGGCGCTGGTCGGCCAGAGCGACAAGATCGGCACCTTCGGGCACGGCACCACCTATTCCGGTCACCCGGTGGCCGCCGCGGTGGCGCTGAAGGCGATCGAGATCTACCGCCGCGACCGCGTGATCGAGGGCGCGGCCGAGAAGGCGCCGCACTTCCAGCGCCGGCTCTCGGCGCTCGCGGAGCACGCCATCGTGGGCGAGGCCGGGGGCATGGGCCTGATCGGCGGCCTGGAGATCGTCGCCGACAAGGCCACCAAGCGGCAGTACGATCCGAAGGCCGGGGTGGCCGCGCGCTGCGTGGCCTTCGCGCAGGGCGAGGGTCTGATCGTGCGGGCGCTCGCGGGCGACCGCGTGGCCGTCTGCCCGCCGCTGATCATCGCGTCCGACGAGGTCGACGCGCTGTTCGACCGGCTCGGCCGGGCGCTCGACCGGACCCGCGACTGGATCCGCGCCGAGGGGCTGGAGGCGATGCCGGGGTGACACGGGCGGCCCGGATCGACCCATCCGGGCCGCATCTCCGGGCCGATCCCTCAGCCCGCGGGGCCTGATCCCGCGGGGCCTGCGCGGCACCCCCGGACGCGGGGGTGGGCTGGATCCCCTCGTCGGGGAACCCGACGGCGTCGCACCGAGCGATTGGGGGCGCCTCCGGCGCGACCGGACGGCGCCGTCCGCGAAGGTGGCGCCGGTGTCATCCGTCCATAGGGAAATCAGGCCGGGTCGCGCTGCGCGTCCGGCTGCGCGATCGCCTGGAGCCCCGCCGGGGTCAGCGGCGTGATCCGCAGGGTGGTGATCCGGTTCTTGGCCTTCCGCAGCACGTGGAAGCGGAAGCCGTGGAAGTTGAAGGCCGTCCCCTGGTCGGGAATGGTCCGGGCCTCGTGGATGACGAGGCCGGCGATCGTGGTGGCCTCCTCGTCGGGCAGGTTCCAGTCCATGGCGCGGTTCAGATCGCGGATCGGCACGCCGCCGTCGACGTTCACCGAACCGTCCCCCTGCGGCCGCACGCCGGAGACCGCGACGTCGTGCTCGTCGGCGATCTCGCCGACGATCTCCTCCAGGATGTCCTCCAGGGTGACGAGGCCCATCACCTCGCCGTACTCGTCCACGACGAGGGCGAAGTGGGTCTTCTTGGTCAGGAAGGCCTTGAGCTGGGCGCGCAACGACGTGGTACCCGGCACGAACCACGTCTCCAGGGCCAGCGCCTCGACCTTCAGGCCGGAGGCGTCGCCGCCCGCGGCGTCGAGCGCGCGCAACAGGTCCTTGGCGTGGAGCACGCCGACGATGTTCTCCGGCGTGCCGCGCCACAGGGGCATCCGCGTGTAGGGCGAGGACAGCACCGCCCGGACGATGTCCTCGGAGGGCTGGTCGGCGTCGATCGCCCGCATCTTCGTGCGGTGGACCATCACGTCGGAGACCGACAGGTCCGAGAGGTCGAGGAGGCCGCCGAGCATGTCGCGCTCGGCCTTGGCGACCCCGCCCTCGCGGTGCATCAGCGCCACCTGCCCGCGCAGCTCCTCGGCCGCGGTGAGGATCGACTGGTGCTCGCCGATCGTGACGCCGAAGGGCTTCAGCATCAGCCGCACGACGTGCTCGATGGCGATCGCCGCCGGCCCCATGATCGCGACCGCGAAGGCCACCGGCCGCGCCGTGAGCAGCGCCGCCTTGTCGGGTTTGGAGATGGCGAGCGTCTTCGGCAGCACCTCGGCGAAGACGATGACCAGCACCGACATGCCCACGGTCGCGTAGATCACGCCGCTCTTGCCGAACAGCGCCGTGAGCACGCTGGTGGTGAAGGCCGAGGCGCCGATCGCCACGATGTTGTAGCCGATCAGCATGGCGCCGATGAAGCGCTCGCGGATCGCCAGGATGCGGTTGACGATCGCGGCCCGCGGGTCCCCGGCCTGCTCCAGGGCGTGCATCCGCGCCCGGGACGCCGCCGTGAAGGCCGTCTCCGCCCCCGCGAAGAAGGCCGAGAGCAGCAGCGAGATCACCACGATGCTCGCGGCGAACCACAGGTCGATATGGGTTTCCATCGGTTCCAAGGAGCACGCTCATGCGGCGGGGCGGCCGCCCATATAGCGTCTCCCGCGCGTTATTGCGCCCCGATCCGGCGCACCGTCCACGTCGCCCAGTAGACCGGCCGCCCGTAGAGGCTCGACGCGTCGCGCCCGGAGGCGGTGGGGGCGAGCCGGTCCAGCCAGGTCAGGAACCCGGCCTTGCCCGGGTAGATCGCGGGCGTGTCGAGGTTGCCCTGCGCGTCGGTCATCCAGAAATGCGCGCTCCGGTCGTAGCGGCCGCTGCCGTCGCCCCCCGAGCGCAGGCCGAGATAGGCCGGCGAGCGGCCCGCCTCCACGGGGTCGGCGTAGAGCTTGAGGGCGCCGATGCCGTCGAGGGCCAGGTCGGCGGTGTATTGCAGGCAGATGTCGGCCACCGGGCCGCCGGGCGCGTTCGCGGGCCTCTGGCAGGTGTAGGAGACCGCCCAGCGCTGCAGGCCCTTGGCCCGCGCCACGCGGACGAGGCTCCCGGGCGGCAGCGGACCGGCGAGCTTGCGTGCCGCCGACCAGACCTTCGCGCCGGACAGGTCCTGCGCCGTGCGCAGGTAGAGGGCGGTGCGGCGCTTCTCGGGGGCGAGGCCGCAATCCTCCGGGAGCACGTCCGTGTAGACGTAGTGGTAGGTACGGTCGACGACGCTGATCGAGCCGGCGAGGCCGTGCGTCTCGAAGGCCGGCGCCGTGCAGGCCGAGGCCACGGGCTTGCCGGTCTCGTCGATCACGGCGGCCGGCGTCGGCGGTTCGCTCCGGCCGCGGCCGGCGCCGGCCTCGAACGGCGTCCAGGTCAGGCCGTAGCCGTCCGCGGTGCGGGTGCGGATCTCGAAGGTCTGGAAGTCGAGGGTGCGCGCCTCGATCTGGACGCGGCGCCGGACGTCGGCCGGCCCGGCCGCCGGCGTCTCCGGCTTGGCCCGGCGGCGCCCGCGCCGGCGCCGGCTCCCGGCCTCCGGCTCGTCGCCGGCCGTCACGCCCACGCGCTCCTGGCCGAGGAGGAAGACGTAGCTGTAGGCCTCGCCGGCCCAGTCCCGACCCGAGACCGCGATCGGGTCGCGCGGCCCGATGCCCTCGGCGGAGGGGGTCGGCTCGGTCCAGCCCCGGTTCCGGCTCCGCTCCTCCGGCAGCTCCACCCAGAACCGGTCGGCCGAGGGCGGGAGCGTCGTGGCCAGGGCCTCGAAGGTGCGGCCGGTGCGCAGGGCGCCGCCATCGCGGCTGTCGGTGGCGCGCCGGTCCGGGCAGGGCTCGTCGCCGCGGCGGCTCGCGATCGGTGTCTGCCCCTGGAACACGGCCTGCAACGGCCCGGGCGCCTCCGCGCGGGCGAGCCGCAGGATCTGAACCCCGCGCACGAACGCGCACGGCGCGGGAGAGATCAGGACGCCCTCGGCCTCGGAGCCCTCGCGGCAGATCTCCAGATCGCCGCCGGTGACGAAGCAGCTCGGCGCGCTGGCCTCGAAACCCGCCGGGCGGGCCGCGGCGGCCTGCGGTGCCCCGAGCGCGGACGCGATCAGCGCGCAGAGCCCCGCAGCACCGGACGGCACTCGCGCGCGCGCGCGACGGGGCTGACAGTCACGGGCTCGGTGATCGACGGTATCGGCGGACGACGTCTCGACAGTCTTCAAAGAAACCACGTCTATCGCCAGCGATGATCCGGTCGGCCGGAAAGTCTCGCAGCCTCTAACTCACGGTCGCCGGAGCGGGAAGGGGTCGGACCACGCAAGACGGGCACTTCATGCCGAGCACTTCCTGGGGCACGGGGCGAACCCGGCGCCCGCTCGTCCGTTGTCGCGGCTTGAGGGCCCCGCGGGCCCGACCCTGTCAGCGTCCGGAGATCAGCGCATGGATATCGCCGTCGAAACCGTCACCGAGATCGTCCTGCGGCTGCGCGCGATCGAGGTGAAGGAAGGCAACACCGATCCGGACTCCGGCTCCAACCCGATCGACGACGGCGCGACCGACGTGCTGATCTCGGGAACCGACGACGCCACTGAGTCCGAGGTTCGCAGCATGATCGCCGGCCTCGACGACGATTCCCGCGCGGAGCTGCTGGCCCTGTTCTACGTCGGCCGCGGGGACATGGAGCCGGAGGAATGGAGCGAGGCGGTGCGCTTCGCCCGCGAGCGCGAAGGCGTCGGCGAGGGTGCCGTGCCGACCCTGCTGGGCTCGCCGATCGCCGGGGATCTCCTGGAAGAGGGTCTCGACGCCCTGGGGCTCACCCCCGAACTGCCGCCGGCCTGAGCGCCCGGACCGCCGGCGCTCTCCCATGGCCTCGCGCATGCGCAAGGGCGCCCTCAAGGCGCTGCGGGTCCTCACCCGGCCGGTCCGCCGCGCCCAGGGCTATGGCGGCAAGGGCCGCGGCGGCCTCGTGGTCGAACCCTACCGCGGCTACGGCTCCCGCGACGAGGTCTTCCTGATCGGCCGGGTGTTCCGGCA
Source organism: Methylobacterium sp. E-046 (assembly GCF_022829625.1). Lineage (NCBI taxonomy): Bacteria > Pseudomonadati > Pseudomonadota > Alphaproteobacteria > Hyphomicrobiales > Methylobacteriaceae > Methylobacterium > Methylobacterium sp. E-046. The sequence continues at coordinate 82,463 of NZ_JAKSYP010000176.1, forward strand.
ATCGCCCGGCATACCGGGCGAGGATCCCGAATCGCTGCGGGCGCAGTGGCGCGACCTGCGCCGCCGCATCGCCCGGCGGACCGTGGCCGGCGCCGCCGTGACGGCCCGGATCGGCGGCGACGCCATCCGGGTCGAGACCGATCGGGACGGCTATTTCCGCGCGCACCTGCATCCGCGCCTGAGCCCGACGGAAACCGGAAGCTGGCATCCGGTCGATCTTCTCCTCGAGGTCGAACCGCCGGTCCCGGCCGAAGGTGCGGTGTTCATCCCCCCCAACCGCAGCCGCTGCGTGGTCGTCAGCGACATCGACGACACGGTCATGCGGACCGGCGTCGCCAACAAGCTCAAGATGCTCTGGCGGCTGTTCGTGGAGGATGCCGAGAGCCGGGTCGCGTTCCCGGGCGTGGCCGCCCTCTACCGGGCGCTGCATGCCGGGGCGGGCGGGGCCGAGGGCAACCCGATGCTCTACGTCTCGCGCGCCCCCTGGGGCCTCTACGAGATGCTGTCCGAGTTCTTCCAGCGCCACGGCATCCCGGCGGGGCCGGTGCTGTTCCTGCGGGAATGGGGCCTGTCCTGGACGCATCCCCTGCCCCGCCGGGCGACGGACCACAAGCAGGCGCTGATCCGGCACATGCTGGCGCTCTATCGCGACCTGCCCTTCGTGCTGATCGGCGACAGCGGCCAGCACGATCCGGAGGTCTACGCCCAGATCGTCGAGGAGAACCCCGGACGGGTGCTGGCGGTCTACATCCGCAACGTGTCCCGCGAGGCGGCGCGGATCGAGGAGATCGTCCGCCTCGCGGGTGCGGTCGCCCGGGCGGGCTCCAGCCTCGTGCTCGCCGCGGACAGCGTCGCCATGGCGGAGCACGCAGCCGGGATCGGCCTGATCGCGCCCGAGGCCGTGGCGGGCGTCGCCGACGAGCACGCCGCGGATGCGGAAGCCGGACCACGCCGCGAGACCGCGCGGATCATCGCGGAGCCGCCCGATCCCGCGGCCGGGGCGCCGCAGACCGCGATCTCCCCCGATGCCATCACGGAGGCCCTGGTCGGCGACGGTACCGTGCCGGCCACCGTCGTTGTCGAGCCGCAGGAGCCGGCCGTCCTTCCGGAGCGCCATCGCTGAACGCGTGGCGACTGGCGCGGCTGCCACGCCCGGCTGCGGGTGTAACCGCGGCCGGTGTTCCGCGGCGCCGCGGCCCCTATCACCACGGCACGAACAGCCGCCACCCGAAAAACGGGGCCTCGACAGCGGCCGTCGCAGGAGGAAACGAGATGCGCCTCAGCCTGTCCGCGATGCTGGTCATCGCCTGTGGCTCTCACGCCGCCTTCGGGCAGGCCGCGCCCGTTCAGGGGCCGAGTTCCGGCTTCGAGCGGCTCGAAGCCGAGATGGGAGCGGCCAACGCCGGGCCGGGACCCCGGACGGTGCCGGCCAAGGTGATTCCCGTGCCGGACACCGTCAGCCCGCAATTCCGCACCGCCGTAGCGGCGCCCTACCGTGCGCCAGCCTGGAACGCGAACCCGTCGGACCCGGCGGCCTGGAAGGCGCTGGTCGACCGGCTCGCCGCGGCCGGCGCCGCCGGTCTTCCGGCCCTACGCGAGAAACTCGGTGTCACCAGCGAGGCGGCGGTGATCGGCGGCGTGAAGGCCTTCATCGTTCAGCCGCGGCAGATGCCGGAGGCCAACCGGAACCGCCTGCTGCTGCACATCCACGGCGGCGGTTACGTCTACAATCCCGGTGAGGCCGGCACCCTGGAGGCGATCCTGATGGCCGGTCTGGGCGGCTTCAAGGTAATCTCCGTGGATTACCGGATGCCGCCCGACGCGCCCTATCCGGCCGCCATGGACGATGCCGCCGCGGCGTGGCGGGCGATGCTGACCATGCAGAAGCCGCAGAACATGGCGGTGTTCGGTACCTCCACGGGCGGCGGCATGACCCTGGCCCTGATGCTGCGCGCCAAAGCCGAGGGGTTGCCGCTGCCGGCCGCCATCGGCCTCGGCACGCCGTGGTCCGACATGACCGAGACCGGTGACAGCTACAAGACCAACGAGTGGATCGACAACGTGCTCGTCAGCTACTCGGGCTATCTCACGCCGGCGGCCAAGCTCTACGCGGCCGGTCGCGACCTGAAGGATCCGCAGCTCTCGCCGATCTACGGCGACTTCGCGGGCCTCCCGCCCGCGATCCTGATCACCGGCACCCGCGACCTGTTCCTGTCGAACACCGTCCGCACCCACCGGAAGCTGCGCGCCGCCGGGATCGAGGCCTCGCTGCAGGTGTTCGAGGGCCTGTCGCACGCGCAGTACCTGGCCACGCTCGACGCCCCAGAGACCAAGGAGGTGTTCGGCGAGATGGCACGCTTCCTCGACGCGCATCTCGCACGCTAGGGGCCCCCGGGGCCGGCCCGGCCGTATGCCGTTCCTCACGAGATGGTGCAATGCAGCACCTCGTGGGGAGCGCTTCACATCGCGACCGCGATGCCTAGGTTTGGGCGTTCGCATGCCGGTCCACGCACTTCGCGACTCCGGGAGCCCGAACATTGCAAACCTACACCCTCGCGATCGCCGACGGCGTCCTGTTCGCCTGCCTGCCCGACGAGGCCGACATCTCGGCCGCCATCACCGACGCCACCGCGATGAGCTACGGTTTCGGCCTGAGCCTCGACATCGTCCGTGGGGCGACCCTGACTGACGCCGCCTGGCCGGAGGACGAGGTCGTCTGGCAGGAAGGATCGGACAGCGAATTGCTGGATGACCAAGGGCGGCGCTACCGCTACGCCGTTCGCCGGCCGTCCTGATCGGGGCCCCCGGGGGCCTGACGCCGAGCCGGCCCCGGATGCGAGGCTGCGCGGATGCGGACGGGGGAGAAGAGCGCCGGGCGGAGTGGAGGCCTCGGCCGCTTCCTCGTCCTGAATGCCGCTCTCTACGGCGCCTATGGCTGCCTCTCGCCGATCCTGCCGAATGTCCTCACCGCGCGCGGCCTGAGCCCGGGCGAGATCGGCGCCCTGCTGGCCGCCGCCGGAGCCCTTCGCCTGGTGGTCGGCCCCCTCGCCGGCGCCTATGCCGACCGGCACCGGGCGGGCCGGACCGTCCTCGCGGCGAGCCTCGTCCTCACCGGTCTCGCCACTCTGGCCCACCTCCCGGCCGCGGGTTTCGCGCAGCTCCTCGGACCGGGCCTCGCCTACGGCGTCGGGACCGCGGCGCCCGCGCCCCTCGCCGATGCCCTGACCCTGGCGGCGGCGCGGGGCGGGACCGCCTTCCAGTACGGCTGGGTCCGCGCCGCCGGCTCGGCCGCCTTCATCGCCGCGACGGTGGCCGCGGGCTGGCTCATCGAGGCCCGTAGCCTCGTCGCGCCGGTGATCGCGGGCGGCGTCCTGTTCCTCGCCGCATCCGCCGCCGCCCTGTCGGTGCCCGCAGCCCAAGCGGTCGCCGCCGGGACCGGATCGCCGTGGAGCGGTTTCTCCAGCCTGATCCGGCTGACCCGCTTTCGCCGCACGGTGCTGGCCGCGGCCCTCGTCATCGGCGCGCACGCGATGCATGACGGTTTCGCGATGATCCTGTGGCGCGGGTCCGGGATCGGAGCGGGAACGGCCGGGCTGCTGTGGTCGGAATCGGTGGCCGCCGAGGTGCTGGTGTTCCTCTTCGTCGGCCCGCGCCTGCTGGGGCGGATCGGGCTTCCGGCGGGCGTCGCGGTGGCGGCCTGCGCCGGTGCATTGCGCTGGGCGGTGCTGGGCTCCACCACGGCGATCCCGTGGATCGCCGCCGTCGAGGCGCTGCACGGTCTCAGCTTCGCCCTCCTGCACCTCGCCTGCCTGGGCTTGATCGAGGAGGCCACGCCTTCGGAGCTGCGCACCACCGCGCTCGCCCTCTACGGCACGCTGGGCCTCGGCCTGTCCGGCGTGCTGGCCACCCTCGCGTCCGGCGCGCTCTACGGCGCCTTCGGCGCGGCGGCCTTCTGGGCGATGGCGGCGGTCAGCCTCGCCGCTCTGCCGCTGGTCCGGGGGCTGGGGCGGGTCTGAACGCGCGCGGGTTCTTTTCCGCGCGCTATGGTACGGACCCGGAACGGAGCCGCCCAAAACCGCGCATGCCCTTCATCGCCGAGATCCTGATCCCGCTCGCCCTCGACACGCCCTACAGCTACGTGGTGCCGGCCGGACTGGATCTCGCCGCGGGCGACGTGGTGCAGGTCCCCCTCGGCCCGCGGGAGATCGTCGGCGTCGTCTGGGGACTCGGCGACACTGCCGGCGGATCGAACCTGCGGCCGGTGACCGGCCGCCTGCCCTACCCGCCCCTGTCCGACCCGTTGCGGAGCCTCGTCGACTGGATCGCCCGCTACACCCTGGCGCCAAAGGGCTCGGCGCTCGCCATGGTGCTGCGCCTGCCCGACGAGGCGGCGGCGGTCGAGACCGTGCGGGTCGCCGTGCGCATCACCGGCAAGCCGCCGGCCCGGCCGACCGCGGCCCGCTCGAAGATCCTGGCGGTCGCGGTCGACGGCGCCTTGCGCGGCAAGAGCGCGCTGGCCAAGGAGGCCGGCGTCTCGCTCTCGGTGGTCGACGGTCTGATCGACGACGGCGCCCTGGAGGCGGTCGCGGTCGAGCCGGAGCCGGTCGCCCCGCGCCCGGACCCCGACTTCCCGCGGACGCCGCTCTCGCCCGCCCAGGCCGAGGCGGTGACGGCCCTCGTCGAAGGCTTCCCGTGGCGGCGGGGCCCCGGCGAGGAGACCGACAACCGGCCCGTCCTGCTGGAGGGGGTCACCGGCTCGGGCAAGACCGAGGTCTATTTCGAGGCGGTCGCGGCCTGCATCCGGGAGGGGCGCCAGGCCCTGATCCTGATGCCGGAGATCGCCCTGACGGCGCAGTTCCTCGACCGCTTCGCGGCCCGGTTCGGCGTGCGGCCAGCGGCCTGGCATTCCGGGATCGGCGGGAAGCGGCGCGAGCGCCTGCGCCTGGCCGTGGCGGAGGGCGAGGCCCTGGTGGTGGTCGGCGCGCGCTCGGCCCTGTTCCTGCCCTTCGCCCGCCTGGGCCTGATCGTGGTCGATGAGGAGCACGAGACCGCCTACAAGCAGGAGGACGGGGTCCATTACCACGCCCGCGACATGGCGGTGGTCCGCGGGCGCCTGGAGGGCTGCCCGGTGGTCCTGACCTCGGCGACGCCCGCCATCGAGACTCGGGTGAACGCCGCCCGGGGTCGCTACCGGCACGTGCTGCTCCCGGAGCGCTTCGGCGGGCGCCGCCTGCCCGACATCGCCGCCATCGACATGCGCCTCGACCAGCCCGAGCGCGGCCGCTTCCTGAGCCCGCCGCTGGTCAACGCCGTGAAGAGCACCCTGGAGCGGGGCGAGCAGGCGCTGCTGTTCCTCAACCGCCGCGGCTACGCGCCGCTGACCCTCTGCCGGGCCTGCGGTCATCGCTACCAGTGCAAGAACTGCTCGACCTGGCTGGTCGAGCATCGCTTCCGCCGGGCGCTGGTCTGCCACCAGTGCGGCTACACCGAGCGCCGGCCGGAGGCCTGCACCGAGTGCGGCACCTTCGACAACCTCACGGCCTGCGGCCCCGGTGTCGAGCGGATCGCCGAGGAGGCCGCGGCTCTGTTTCCGGACCGGCGCATCGTCGTCCTGTCGAGCGACTTCCCGGGCGGCGCCGAGCGCCTGCGGCAGGAGCTGGACGCGGTGGCGGCGGGGGAATGCGACGTGGTGATCGGCACGCAGCTGGTGGCCAAGGGCCACAACTTCCCGTTCCTGACCCTCGTGGGCGTCCTCGACGCCGATATCGGCCTGACCTCGGGCGATCCCCGGGCGGCGGAGCGCACCTTCCAGCTGCTCCAGCAGGTGACCGGCCGGGCCGGACGCGGCGAGAAGCCCGGCCGGGCGCTCGTCCAGACCTACCAGCCGGACCACCCGGTGATCGCCGCCCTGCTCTCGGGCGACGCCGAGCGGTTCTACGCCGAGGAGATCCAGGCCCGTGAGGCGGCCGGCCTGCCGCCGTTCGGGCGGCTCGCGGCGCTGATCGTCTCGGCGAGCGAGCGCGAGACCGCCGAGGCGCACGGGCAGGCGCTGGCCCGCGCCGCCGATCCGCCCGACGGCGTGATGGTGCTGGGACCGGCCGAAGCGCCCCTGGCGCTGGTGCGCGGCCGCTACCGGTTCCGGCTGCTGGTGAAGACCGAGCGCAACGTCGACCTCCAGGCCTATCTGCGCGCCTGGATCGCCCGCGGCCCGAAGGTGCGCGGCAACGTCCGGGTCGCCATCGATGTCGATCCGCAGAGCTTTCTATGAGCGACGTCGCGCGGCTCCCGGCGGGGTGGAGACCGGTCCATCGGCGCGGGGCGCGGCGCGGCCCCCGCACGGTGTCCGATCGCGCCGCGATCGAGTATGGCTCTCTCCACGGGCGGCGGACCCCGGGCCGGAGACCGGCGACGGGACGCGGGCGGTTCCCGGAGGAGCGATCAGTGCTGACCTATACCAAGACGCCGGAGTCCAACGTCGCCGAGATCGTGGTCGACGGGAAGATCACCGATGAGGAGATGAACGCCGCGATGACCGCCATGAAGGCGGATCTCGACAAGGGCGGCAAGATCAAGCTGCTCGAGGACATCCGCGCCTTCGAAGGCATGGAGCCGGCGGCGTTCTTCAAGGATCCGCGCTTCGGCATCTCGATGATGAAGAGCATCAGCCACGTCGCCCTGGTGACGGACGCGCCCTGGCTGAAGGCGCTGGCCGAGACCTTCAACTTCGTCTCGCCGACTCAGATCAAGGTGTTCGAGCGGGCCCGCCTGAACGAGGCGCGCAGCTGGCTGGCCGCAGCCGCCTGATCGATCGTCACTCGGCCTGTGCGGTGCGGTTGTCGCTGCGCCGCGCGGTCCAGCGACCGGAGCACAGGGACGTCACCTTCCAGGTGCCGGAACCGTTGCCCGCTTGGAGGCGCCCCGTCCCGGTGCCGCTCGCCGTCCCGTTGCTGACGGTGAGCCCGACGCTGCCGTCGGCGCCGACATGTCCGCTGACCCGGGCCCCCGCGGTGCCGGAGATGAGCCGCACCTGCCCCTCGCGGATCGCGAGCGCGTAGGAGTAGCGGGCGCTGCACAGGCCGCTTTCCGTGACCAGCTCCACCGACCACGTCCCGTTATGCGGGCCGGATTCCGCGCGTGCGGGCAGGCACGCGGGGACGGAAAGGCCGGCGGCGACGGCCGCGACGGCGGTCAGCTTGATCATCGTATGGCAATCTTTCAGCGATGCGGGCACTGCGCGACGCGACGTGCCCGGGTAGAATCATCGATGGAGGATGACTCAAGGCTGAACGATGGAAGCGGCAAGAGTATGGCGGTGGACGGGACGGCTCATCTTGAGCAACGGCTCCACGCCCCGGAGGAATAGCCAAGCTCGAACCGGCCGATGCTGATTCTGGATCGACGCATACGGATCCAGATCTGTCCGTCATCCTGAGATGCCCGCGACGGCGGGCCCCACGGGCGCCCGCCGGACCGCGTCGCGGCTTCTCGCAATCGCCTGCGCGGCGCGAACCGCTCAATCGGTCAGCGGCCGGGCTTCCTCCGGCAGCATGATCGGGATGCCGTCGCGGATCGGGTAGGCGAGCTTCGCGGAGCGGCTCACCAGCTCCTGGCGGGCGGAATCGTATTCCAGCGTGCCCTTGGTCAGCGGGCAGACCAGGATCTCCAGGAGCTTGGGGTCGACCCGGGTCGCCTCGACGGTGGGGGTGAGGTCGTTGGTCATCGTGCGTGCAACCTACTGCATCGTGGATTCGGGGCCGGAGCCGCGAACCAGTTCCATCTGCGTGACCGCGATCAGGATCTCGGCCCGCGTCTTCAGGTCGGGCGCTTCCAGCATCGCCTGCTTCTCGCGCACGCCGAACGGGCTCATCATGCACAAGGCGTTGACCAGCGCCTCGTCGGGCGCCTCGTCGATCCCGGCCCAATCCACCTTGAGGTCGTTCGACTCCACGAAGTCGCGCAGCGCCTTGAGCACGCCGTCGCGGTCGACATGCTCCTCGCCCGCCCGCGGCTCGAAGTCCACCGCGAAGGCGTCGTACGAGACGTGGCAGCGCCGGTAGGCGCTGGTCGAGGCGAGTTCGCTCTCGACCCGGAACCGGCTGATGCCGGTGAGCGAGATCAGGTAACGGCCGTCGCCCGTCTCGGCGTACTGCGTCACCCGGCCCGCGCAGCCGACGCGGTAGAGCTTCGGCACGGTCGCGCCCGCCCCCTCGGGATCGGGCTGGATCATCCCGATGATCCGGTCCGTCCGCATGGCATCGTCGACCATCGCGAGGTAGCGCGGCTCGAAGACGTTCAGCGGCATCTGCCCGCGGGGCAGGAGCAGCGCGCCGGCCAGGGGGAAGACGGGGATCACGGCGGGGCAGTCCGCCGGGCCCTTGTAGCTCGCATGCGTGCTCATGGCGCCTCCCTGCTGAGACGAAGCGCGAGCCGGCGCCTCACGAGAATAGAAGTGCCGAGAGCTTGCGCCGTCCGCGGATCGTGTCCGGGTCCATCACGCCCCAGGCTTCGAAGAACTGAAGGAGCTGCTTGCGCGCGCCGTCGTCGTTCCACTCCCGGTCGCGCTTGCGCAGCTCGATCAAATGGTCGACGGCCTGCCCGCGCTCGCCCCGGGCGGCGAGGGCGAGGGCGAGGTCGAACCGGGCCTGATGGGCGTCCGGATCGGCTTCCACCGCTCGCTGGAGGCCGGCATGGTCGCCCAGCGCAGCGGCCTGCTCGGCGAGATCCAGGGCGGCGCGGATGCCGACGAGCGCCGGATCGGAGGCCTTGGCCTCCGGGACCATAGCGAGAACCCGCTTGGCGTTCTCCACCTCACCCGCGTCGAGCTGCAGCTTCGCGAGGCCGGCGAGCGCGGCGACGTTGTCGGGCTGCTGCTCCAGCACCGCCGCGTAGATCTCGGACGCGCCCGCGAGATCGCCCTCCTCGATCAGGCTGGCGGCCTCGGCGATGGCCGCCTCGACCGGATCCTGGACCGGGCCGGCGACGCGCCCGATCAGCTCCTTGATCTGGCTCTCCGGAACGGCGCCCATGAAGCCGTCGACCGGCTGCCCCTTCTGGAAGACGATCACGGCCGGGATCGACTGGATGCCGAGCTGACCCGCGATGGAGGGATGCTCGTCGATGTTCATCTTCACCAGGGCGACCGCGCCGGCGGCCTCCGTGACGACCTTCTCCAGGACCGGGGTCAGCTGCTTGCAGGGGCCGCACCAGGGCGCCCAGAAATCGACCAGTACCGGTCGTCGCATCGACTCGGCGATCACGTCCTGCCGGAAGCTGGCCGTGGTGGCGTCCTTGATGAGTGTGCCGGAATCGCCGGCCGGGGCGCTGCCTCCGGCGAGGGTGTCGTTCAGCATCGGGATGGCTTTGGAACCTTTTCGAACGGGCCCCTTAAATGGGGCTTCGGGCTGCGTCTGACCAGCCCGGCCGATGCCGACCCTTCACCAGGCGGGTGGTGCCGCCGGCGCGCCCGCCGCGTTCCGGGCTACCGTGACGAAGGTGGCCGCGAAGGCTTGACCGTCCGCCGCGTTGGCCTCGCAGGTGATCGCCGTGCGGCCGGGCGCCGGGGTCGAGAATCGGCACGCGCCGATGGCCAGCGTCGGAGGGCCGTCCTTGCCGAGGACGACGGCGTTGATCGGCTGCAGCGGGTCCGTCTCCTCCGTCGCTTTCTGCTGAGCGCCGTTGCCGCTGAAGCTGAGCGTCCGGCCGTCGGACGTGCTGAAGTCGAAGCTCGTGCGGTTCCGGCTGACCGAATTCATCAGGACGTTGCTGCAGGTCGAGCTCATGTCCTGCGAGCCGATGACGAGTTTCTCGCAGGTCCCTTCGAGCCGCAGCGCCGCCTGGGCGCGCGCCGCGGAGGGAAGGCCGAGAAGCGCGCAGAGGAGCGCGAGGCGCAAACTGTTCGTCATGGCGGATCGGGGTTCCTCCGGTTGAGAAGCGAACTAGGCGCGCCGCGCCCGCCGTCGAGGGTGCGGAAGGCGCGAGGCGGAGGCACCTCAACCGAACCGCAGCGCGCGGTCGTTCGGAGCCGAGAAGTCCAGATCCGGGCCGAGCGGCACGATCCGCGTCGGGTTGATGGTCGGATGGCTCTCGTAATAGTGGCGCTTGATGTGCAGGAGGTTCACGGTCGGCGCGACCCCCGGATGGGCGTAGAGGTCGCGCATGTAGTGCGACAGATTCGGATAGTCGTCGATCCGGCGTCTGTTGCACTTGAAGTGCCCGACATAGACCGCGTCGAACCGCACCAGCGTGGTGAACAGCCGGACGTCCGCCTCGGTCAGGCGCGCGCCGCACAGGAAGCGGCCACGATCAAGCCTCTCCTCCAGGGCATCGAGTTCGTCGAACAGCGCCTCGCAGGCGCCGGCGTAGGCGTCCTGCGCGGTGGCGAAGCCCGCCTTATAGACGCCATTGTTCACCCGGTCGTAGATCCGGGCATTGAGTGCATCGATCGCGGCGCGCAGGTCCTCGGGATAGAGGTCCGGTCCCGTGCTGCCGAAGGCGCCGTTCAGCATCCGCAGGATCTCCGCGGACTCGTTGGACACGATGGTGCCGCGCTGCCGGTCCCAGAGCACCGGGACGGTGACGCGCCCGCTGTAGGCGGCATCCGCCGCGAGATAGACCTCGTAGAGCCGCCGCGCAGCGTGGATCGCATCGGGCGTCGCACCGGGCGTGTCACCGAACACCCAGCCCTCCGCGCCCATATGCGGATCGACCACCGAGACGGAGATCGCGTCGTTCAGCCCCTTGAGGGCCCGGCCGATCAGGGTGCGGTGCGCCCAGGGGCAGGCGAGCGAGACGTAGAGGTGATAGCGGCCGGCCTCGGCGCGGAAGCCGCCCTCTCCCGTCGGTCCGGGCGCGCCGTCCGCCGTCACCCAGTTGCGGAACGTCGAGGCCTTGCGCTCGAAGCGTCCGCCCGAAGCGGCGGTGTCGTACCATTGGTCGCGCCAGACGCCGTCAACCAAGAGGCCCATGGTCATATCCCGTTCGCGAGGAAGGCCGGGACGACATGGGCCCGTCTGCGCGTGGGGAAAGAGCCGGTGCGCGTGGTCCGGTGACGGAGTCCCGGAGCGGCGCGGACGCGCCGCGCGAACGTTGCGCAAGGCAGGCCTGCGCCGCCGCTTCTGTTGCGCTGCAGCAGGATCCGCCATGTTCGGCTCCGCGGGCCGCGCGGTGTGCCGTCCTCGCCCGCCGTGTCCGTCAGAGTTCCAGGGAGGTGAAGTGATGTCGTTCGCGCTGGTGCCCGTCGCCGAGGCGGCCCTGTTCACGTTCGGATGCGTGATGATCCACGCTCTGCGACGCCACGCGGACGTGGTCACGGCGACGCTCGCATGCCTCGTGACCCTGCTCGTCCTGATGATCGGGATCGCGTGCGCGCCGGAATCCTTCGCCAAGTATCAGGCCGCGAGCATCGGCGACTTCGCGCAGCTGGAGCCGGCGACCTACTGAGCGGCGGCCGGATCCGTCCCGAGCCCGCTCGCCCGGATCCGAGCGAGGCGGCCGCCGGTCCCGCGCTGGCCGGCGACCGTCACGTCGAAATCGTCCTTGGGCAGCCGAGCCAGGAAGCGCTCGGCCAGCTCGAACAACAGGATGTCCGGCCGCACCCGCTCGATGTAGGACCAGTCCAGGCTCGCCGACCAGACGAAATGGACCTCGCTGAAGCTCTCGGCGAGCATCCCAGTGAGCAGGAACGGGTCGAAATGGGCGCAGGAATCCCCGAACAGGACGAGGCGGCGCGGGTCGGCGCCCGCTGATCCGTTCCGGTAGACGACGTGCGCGCCGACATGGACCTCCCGGTCGCGCCCCGCGCCCTCGTAGGCGGCGAGGAGCGGCCCGACCTCGACGCGCTCGGCATCGCGCTGCAACATGAAGCGCTCGATCCGCTCGCGCGGCCGGTCGCGGAGCTTCTCGCCGATGTCCATGACCTCATCGGCGACGACCAGGGGCCGCGCGCCGATATCGGCCGGCGGGATCGCCCCGAGGGCCCGCATGATCTCCCGATAGGCCAGGAGACACCCGCGGACGGTCCAGTGGGTATCGGTGCGCAGGTAGAGCGGGACCGGCCCGCTCCGGGCTGCCCGCAGGGGCGCCAGGAGGTCGAGATAGGCCGGGTTGCGGGCGAGCCGGCGGGCAAGGCGCCGCGTCGAGGCTTTGGCGGGTGCGTAGCGAAGCCCCTCGGTCCTGTCGTCGTAGACGGAGAGCTTCTCCGGGACGATCACGTGCAGGCAGCGGATACCGAGGGCCTCCGCCCGCGCGGCCCGGGCGTCGATCAGCCGCGTCCAGGCGCGCAGCAGCAGCCAGTGGCGCAGGCCGCCGCGGTAGCGGTCCATGACGCGGTTGGTTCCCCCCGTAAGAAACAACCAGCCGTCGCGGCCGACATGCACGTTCTCCCGGTCTGCAGACATCGCGGTGCTTTAGCCGCACCGGGACCGGGCGCCTAGACCGGACCCGGCACGCAGGGCGCGCGTTCGACCGGTATGCCTTCCTCGTCCGGCCTCTCGTCCGCCCTGGCACTCGACGCTCCGGAAACCGTGAGCGCTCCGCGCCCCGCCCGCCTGTGGCGGCCGCGCCGGATCCTGGTGACGCCGGCCGCTCTGGAGCACGCGCACGGGCGCGCCATGGTGGCCCGCGCCGAGGCCGAGGGCCTGCCGGTGGAACGGCTCGCCGCCAACCGCATCCCGGCCCCGCGCGAGCCGGATCCGCGCCGCGCCTACGTGGCCGCCAAGGCGACCCTCGCCCTCACGGTGGCGCCGCCGACCAAGTTGCGGCTCCAGCCGATCCCCCCCTCGGCCGACTGGCGCTTCGACCTCGCCGAAGGCTGCCCGGCCCATTGCCAGTACTGCTACCTCGCCGGCTCGCTTCAGGGACCGCCGGTGACGCGCGCCTACGCCAATCTCGACGCGATCCTGGGCAACCTCGCGGCATATGCCGGGCGCGGCGCCGTCACCTCGGCGTCGGCCGAGAGGGCGCAGGAGGGCACCACGTTCGAAGCCTCCTGCTACACCGATCCCCTCGGGATCGAGCACCTCACCGGCTCGCTCTCGGCGGCGATCCGCCACTTCGGCGCCTGGGACGCGCCGGTGCAGCTGCGTTTCACCACCAAGTTCGCGGCGATCGCCCCGCTCCTCGACCTGCGGCACAACCGGCGCACCCGCATCCGTTTCTCGGTCAATGCCCGGGCCGCCGCGCGGTATGAGGGCGGCACCGATCCCCTGGACGCGCGGCTCGGCGCGCTGGGCCAGGCGGCACGGGCCGGCTACCCGGTCGGCCTGACCATCGCGCCGATCCTGCCGGTGGCCGGCTGGGAGGAGGCCTATGCCGGGCTGATCCGCGACGCCGCCGACGCGCTGGCGGGCGTGCCGGGCCTCGACCTGACCGCGGAACTCATCACCCACCGCTTCACGCCGGGCTCCAAGGCGGTCCTGCGCGGCTGGTACCCGGGTTCGGACCTGCCCCTCGACGAGGCGGAGCGCGTGGAGAAACGGACCAAGTTCGGCACCGTCAAGCACGTCTTCCCCAAGCCGCTGATGCAGGCGATGCGCGCGCACCTCACCGCCTGTCTCGCCCGCGACCTGCCGGCGGCGCGGGTGCTGTACTGGACCTGAGCGGCTTCGGGCGCCATCTCGCTGACCATGACAGACACGGCCCCCCTGATCCTGACCCTCGCCTTCGACGAGCCGACCTTCGCGCGGTTCGACGCCGAACGGCGACGCCATTTCCCGGAGGCCCTGAACCGCATCCCGGCCCACGCGACGCTGTTCCATCACCTCCCGGGCGACCGGGAGCGGGGCGTGATCGAGGCGATCACGGCCCTGGCCCGCGCCGTGCCGCCCCCGGAGGTCGCCGTGACGGGGTTGCGCTTCACCGGCCGGGGCGTCGCCTACGTGCTGGATTCCGGCGGGCTGGCGACTTTCCGGGCCCGGCTCGCCAAGGGGTTCGAGCCGTTTCTCACCGCGCAGGACCGGCAGGGCTGGCGACCGCACGTGACGGTCCAGAACAAGGTCGCACCGGACGTGGCCCGCGCCCTCCACGCCGACCTGTCGGCCGGCTTCGCGCCGTTCCACTTCACGGCGCCGGCGACCCTCCTGTGGCGCTACCTGGGCGGTCCCTGGGCGCCGGTGGCGCGCCTGCCCTTCGGAGAGAACGCCTGATGTCGTCGGTAGCTCGCGCGGAATGCGCATCATGAGGGTGCCCGGAAGCCTGCGGCAGAACCGGCTGGTCGAGCCCGCCATGGCGGTCTGGCTCCGGCTGCGCCTGAACGAGGTCGGCCCCCTCGTGGCCCTGCTCGGCCTCAGTATCCTCGGCTACGGCTTCTTCTACCTCGCCCACGAGGTCGGCGAGGGCTCCACGGCGGCGCTCGACCGCAGGATCCTGCTCAGCCTGCGCAACCCGGCCGACCCCGCCGATCCGATCGGGCCCCCCTGGCTCGAGGAGACGATGCGCGACATCACTGGGCTCGGCAGCGTCTTCACGGTGCTGTTCCTGACCTGCGCGGTCGCGGGCTACCTCGCCGTCTCCGGGCGGAGACGGATCGGCGTCTTCGTCCTCGCCGCGGTCGGCAGCGGCGAGCTGGTCTCGACGATCCTGAAGCTGTTCTACCAGCGGCCGCGGCCGGACCTCGTCCCGCACGGCATGGAGGTGTTCACGGCGAGCTTCCCGAGCGGCCACGCCACCATGTCGGCCATCGCCTACCTGACGCTGGCCACTCTGATCGCCCGGGTCGAGCGGAACCGGAGCGGCAAGGCGCTCATGCTCGGCCTCGGCGTCACCGTGACGCTGCTTGTCGGCCTCAGCCGCGTCTATCTCGGGGTGCACTGGCCGAGCGACGTGCTCGCCGGCTGGTGTATCGGCGCGGCCTGGGCGTCCCTGTGCTGGTTCGTCGCCCTGCAACTCCAGCGCCGGGGCGAGGTGGAGGCGCCGGACCCTCCGCCGCCCGCGTGACGGCGGTGTTAAGGTAAACCGGAGGTTGCGTTCGGCCGGGCAGGCCTCGGCGGCCCGCCTGACGGTTGTCGGGGATGATCGCCCCCGTCAGGAACACGCCCCCGTGCTCGAACGCCGCCGCACCGCCCGCCGCGTCTGCCTCGCCGGTCACGCCCGCGTCGCGACCTTCATGCCTGAGATCGCCTGCGCCGTCCGCGACGTGTCGCTGGACGGCGCACGGATCCGGGTCCCGCCCGTCGCGGCGCTGCCGGAGCGCTTCGACCTCGTCATCCCCAGCCGCGGCGAGACGCGGCGCGCCTCCGTGGCCTGGCGGGCGGGCGATCTGGTCGGCTTGACCTTCGAGCCGGCGCCGGCCGCCGAGGCGGCCCACCGGCCCTCCCCGCCCATCCCGTCCCACGTCCCGGAGGTGGCGCGTCCGCGCACCGCGCCGATGGCCGGAACCGTCGCCGAGTCCGACAGCGTTCACTGAGGTGGCGGCCGGCGGACCATCCTCCGCCGGTCGCATCCTGGATCCGGCGACACGGCGAGGCCCATGACGGACGACACACGGCTCTCACGACGCAATCTCCTCGCCGCGGGCGGCGCCCTCGCGGGTGCCGCCGTGGGTGGCGCGGCGCAGGCGGCTCCGGCAGCGCCGGCCGTCCCGGCCGATACCGGCGCCGTCCAGGGCGGACGGGTCATGTTCCCCAACTGGCGCGGTTCCGGCGATCGCCCCCCCGCGCCGACGCCGGCGCCGCAGCCGCCGGACCAGCGCGTCGGCTACTGCGTCGTCGGCCTCGGGCGCCTGAGCCTCGACGAGATTCTTCCCGCGTTCGGGGCGACCAAGCGCTCCCGGTTGGCGGCGGTGATGTCGGGCTCCCCCGACAAGGCCAAGCTGGTGGCGCGGCAGTACGGCCTGCCGGAGGAGGCGGTCTACGGCTACGACGCCTGGGACCGCCTGAAGGCCAATCCGAACGTCCAGGCCGTCTACATCGTCACGCCGAACGGCGTGCACCGGGACAACGTCGCGGCGGCGGCGGCGGCGGGCAAGCAGGTCCTCTGCGAGAAGCCGATGGCCACCTCGTCGCAGGAATGCCGCGACATGATCGCGGCCTGCGCGAAGGCCAACGTCAAGCTGATGATCGCCTATCGCTGCCAGTACGAGCCGCACAACCGGGCGGTGATCCGGATCGCCCGCTCGGGCGAGTTCGGAAGGCCGCGGATGATCCAGGCCTTCAACGGCCAGACCACCGGACTCCCGGAGCAGTGGCGCCTGCGCAAGCCCCTGGCGGGCGGCGGCTCCCTGCCGGATATCGGGCTCTACTGCCTCAACACGACCCGCGCCGTGCTGGGCGAGGAGCCGGACCTGATCCAGGCGCAGGTCCACTCGCCGCCGGACGATCCGAAGTTCCGCGAGGTCGAGGAGACGGTGAGCTTCACGATGCGCTTCCCGTCCGGCGTCGTCGCCCAGTGCCTGACGAGCTACGGCGTCTACGAGGCCCGCTCCCTGACCCTGCACACCACCAACGCCGCGATCGATCTCCAGAACGCCTTCGCGTACGAGGGGCAGCGCCTGTATATCGGCCACAAGGACGGCAAGAACGCCGCCCGGGACGAAAAGGTCTTCGGCGCGAAGAACCAGTTCGCCCTGGAGATGGACCACTTCTCCCGCTGCATTCAGGAGAACCTGCGGCCGCGCACCCCCGGCGAGGAGGGCCTGCAGGACCAAGTGCTGATGGAGGCGATCTACGAGGCCGCCCGCACCGGCGCGGCCGTGAAGGTCGGCCCCCCGGTGGGGGCCGGTTCCGGCCTCGACGTCACGCGCGGCCCGGAGCCGGAGGAGCCGAGCTGATCGGCTCTAGAACGGCAGCAGGATATCCACGATCTGCTGGCCGTAGCGCGGCTGCTGCACGTCGGTGATCTGGCCGCGCCCGCCATAGGCGATCCGGGCCTGGGCGATCTTGGCCGAGTCGATGGTGTTGTCGGATTCGATGTCCTCCGGCCGGACGACGCCGGCGACGACCATCTCGCGGATCTCGAAGTTGACCCGGATCTCCTGCTTGCCTTCGACCACGAGGTTGCCGTTGGGCAGGACCTGCGTGACCACGGCGGCGACGTTCGTCGTCACCGATTCGGTGCGCTGG
This sequence comes from Methylobacterium sp. E-046, assembly GCF_022829625.1. Taxonomy (NCBI): domain Bacteria; kingdom Pseudomonadati; phylum Pseudomonadota; class Alphaproteobacteria; order Hyphomicrobiales; family Methylobacteriaceae; genus Methylobacterium; species Methylobacterium sp. E-046. The sequence goes on from NZ_JAKSYP010000176.1 coordinate 99,517, forward strand.
ACGGATCCGGCGCCGTCGTTCGCGGTGGCCGAGGTGGCCGCCAGCAATGCGGTGCCGCCGACGCCCAGGGACTTGCCCACGGCGTTGTTCTCGAGGCCGAGGGCGTTCGGCAGGCCGAAGCTCTCGGTGTTCGCCCGGGAGCGCTTGGTCTCGTTGCTGATGTTCGCCTGATCGGTGACCTTCACCTTCACGGTCAGGATGTCGCCGAGCCGGGCGGCGCGCTGGTCCTTGAAGAACGCGCGGGAGCCCGTGCGCCAGAGCGAATTCGGCGCGTACGAAACCGGCTGCACGTCGGGCATCGGCATCCGCACCGGCTTGTAGCCCGGCTGGGTGGTGGGGTCCTCGATGGCCGAGAGGGCCGGGGTCGCGCCGACCTGCGAGAGGCGGTCGGCGGTGTTGCAGGCACCGAGGGCGCCAGCGATCAGCGCGGCGGCGAGCGGGTTCAGGACGAGGCGGCTGGCCATCGGGCAATCACTCTTCGACGCGTACGGAACGGGCGCTCAGCGCAGGGAGGCGGTCGCCTGGAGCGACGCGGCCCCAGCGGCCTGCTGCGCGGCGGGGCTGGGACTCACCGAGACCCGGCCGGGGCCGACCACGGTGGCCTGGAGAACCTTCTTGGAGGCGACGTTGACGACGTTGACGACGGTCCCCATCCGGCCGCCCTCGCTGGCGAGGCCGCGCATCGACAGGCTGACGCTCGCGGTCTCGTACACGATGGTCACGGTCTCGCCCCGGGCGACGAGTTCGGGCGGGGCGGTGTCGGCGATCCGCAGCGCCGTGCCGGCCGGGAGCGCGTGCTGCGCGACCTCGCCCAGGATCGCGGTGGCGCTGCCCTGCGCGTCGGCCGCCACCGCCTCGCGGGGACGGCGTTCCATGACGACGTCGCCCTCCTTCACGGCTTCGCCCCGGGCGAGCCCGCGGGCGAGCACCGCCACCTCGCGCAGTTCGATGACGACGCCGGAGACCCGCAGCGACGCCTGCCGCTCGCCCAGGCTGACGAGGCCCGCCACCCGGCGCGTGCGCGGATCGTAGGTCACGTCGAGCGCGGCGGCGTGGCCCTCGAGATCCACCGGCGCCAGGAGGGTCGGGCCGTCGCCGTCGAACCGGACCGCCACGCCGCGCGGATCGAGACCGTAGCCGGTCTGCAGGGCTTGCTTGAGGGCGGCCTCGAGCTCGGTCGGCCCGAGGCGCCGGGCCGCCCGCTGGACGGCGATCTGCAGCCGGCCGCCGGTCTCGAGGCCGGCGAGGCCCAGGGCGGTGGCTGCCTCGACGATGCGCCGGGTCTGGATCGTTCCGGTGGCGCCGAGGGCCGGCGAGCGGAACAACGGCCGGGCGGCGAGCGCGGCCGGTGCGCCCTCCACGAGGTCGGCCAGCGTCAGCACGTCGCCGCGGGCGGTCACGTCGCCGCGCAGGCGCAGGTCGTCCGCTCGCGCCATCGCGGGGATCGCCAGGGCCCCGAGCACCGCGAAGGCCAGGAACGCCAGCATGGCGCGCACCAGCACCGCCGCGCCGAGGGGCGCGGCCCGCGGGCGGGCATGGCGGATGATCGGGCTGAGGTCGCCCTCGTCCGCCCCCGTGCTGAGGAGGGGCAGGTCGGCGGGCTCGAGGGCCGGGTCGGAATTTATGCCGGTGTACATCGTCGGGAACCTGGGCGGTCGCGTCAGCCGCGGAACATCTGGGTGGTGGTGGAGAGCATCTGGTCGGCGGCGGTCACGACCTTCGAGTTCATCTCGTAGGCGCGCTGGGCGGCGATCAGCGACGAGATCTCCGTGACGGCGTTCACGTTCGCCTCCTCCAGGTAGCTCTGCTGGAGGTTGCCGAAGCCCTCGGCGCCCGGCAGGCCGCTGATCGCCGGACCCGAGGCCGCGGTCTCGATGAACAGGTTGTCGCCGACCGATTCGAGGCCGACCTTGTTGATGAAGCGCGAGAGCTGGAACTGCCCGAGCGCCTGCGGTGCCGTCTGGCCGGGCAGCGTCGCCTGCACGGCGCCGGTGGCGCTGATCGTGACCGCGGTCGCGGTCTGCGGCACGGTGATGGCCGGGTCGAGCAGGTAGCCGTCGCGGGTGACCAGCTGGCCCGAGGCGGACAGGTCGAAGGAGCCGTCCCGGGAATAGGCGGTGCGGCCATCCGGCATCGTCACCCGGAAGAAGCCTTCGCCGCGGATCGCGACGTCGTAGTCCTTCTCGGTCGAGGACAGCGTCCCCTGCGACATGACCCGGGCGGTGGAGGTCGTCTTCACGCCGGAGCCGAGGGCGAGGCCGGCGGGCAGCTGGGTGTTCTGCTCGGAGGTCGACGAGCCGGCCCGGCGCAAGTTCTGGTAGAGCAGATCCTGGAAATGCACCTGCTGGCGCTTGTAGCCGGTTGTGCGCAGGTTCGCGATGTTGTTCGAGATGACCTGGACGTTGAGTTCCTGGGCCGCCATGCCGGTGGCGGCGGAGTAGAGGGCACGCATGATCCCGTCCCCTTACGCGACGTCGGCGAGGCGGCGGATCGCCGTGCCCCGCAGGTCGTCGAGGCGCGAGATCATGCTCGACACCATCGCGTAGGAGCGGTTCACGTCCATCAGCCGGGTCATCTCGATGACCGGCCGCACGTTCGAGCGCTCCAGCGCCGCGGGTTCCAGGCGGCCCTCGAGCCCGGCCGGCTGCGCCCGGTCCGGCGAGGCGTAGAGGTTGCCGCCCTCGTTGGTCAGCCGCTGCGGGTTGGCGAAGGTGACGAGCTTGATCTTGCCGCGGATGCCGATTTTGGTCGACACCGTCCCGTCGGGCCCGATCGAGAGACCGGTCTCCTGCGGGTTGATGGTGATCGGGCCGCCGTCGCCCGCGACCTTGTAGCCGTCGCTCGTCACGAGCGCGCCCTGCGGGTCGATCTCGAAGGCGCCGTTGCGGGTGTAGCGCTCGCCCTGCGGCGACTGGACGGCGATGAAGGCCGAGCCTTTGACGGCCACGTTGAGCGGGTTGCCGGTCTGCTCGATCGGGCCCTGTCCGAGGTCGAGCGTCGTGCCCTGGTCGATGACGTAGGACAGCCGCCGGTCGGGCCGGGCGAAGGAATCCGCGCTCGCCACCGGCATCAGGTATTCCTGGAAGCGGCTGGAGCGGCCCTTGAAGCCGGTGGTCGAGACGTTGGCCATGTTGTTGGAGATCACGTCCAGCTCACGCTGGAGCGCCACTTGGCTCGACACGCCGACGAAGAGAGCATTCTGCATCGTGGACTCTGGGACTCGTGCGCCGCAGGAGCGGCAACAATCCATTCAGCATGCGCCGTGCCATCGGAGTGGAGGCGAATTTTCCTTTTCTGGAGAGGCGCTTGGCCGAAACTGCGTCGGTTGCGCTCGAGGGGCCGGACCGCGCAGCGGCAATCCTCGCCCGGCAGGATTTGCCTGCTTAACGGCACGTTAACCGAGTTGCTTCGATATCGGGCTTGTATCGGGCGCGCGGATTCCCGCCAGAGAGCACCATTCCATGGCCAAGAAGCCCAAGAAGGCCCCCGCCGAGGGGGGCGAGGCCGAAGCCGCCCCCAAGGGCAAGAAGAAGCTCATGATCATCGTGGCCGCCGCGGTACTCGTGGTGGGCGGCGGCGCGGGCGCCTTCCTGATGAAGGGGCGCGGCGGTCACGGCGACGGCGCGGAAGCGGCGTCGGGCGGCGGCCACGGCGGCGGCCACGGCGAGGGCGGCAAGGAGGCGGGCCCGGACGGCAAGAAGCCGGTGGTCTTCGTGGAGGTTCGGGAGTTGCTCCTGAACCTCAGCCCCGACCAGCCGCAGGACAAGGCGCGCTTCGCGAAGGTGCGGATCTCCCTCGAACTCAAGGACGGCAAGGTCGAGGCGGAGGTGAAGCCGCTGATGCCGCGCGTCGAGGACGCGCTGCAGATCTACATGCGCGAACTGCGGCCGAGCGACCTCACCGGATCGGTGGGCCTGTTCCGCCTGCGCGAGGAACTGCTCCGGCGGGTCAACATCGCCCTCTTCCCCGCGAAGGTGGAAGCCGTGCTGTTCAAGGACGTGATCGTCCAGTGATGCGGCCCGAAGCGCTGTCCCACTCCCGCCCGGCCACGATCGAGCGCGCCTGATGGAACCCGAGGACGAACTTCCGGAGGACGACTGGTCGGCGGCCCTGCTGGAGCAGGGCGCCGAGGGCGGAGACACGTCACTCGCCGAGGAATGGGGGGCGGCGCTCGCCGAGCAGGGCACCACCCGCAACGCGGGCGACGTCGCCGCCGAATGGGCGACGATGATCGAGGACGGGGAGAGCGACAACCTCCCCGAACTCGCCGGCAACGACCGGGTGCTGAACCAGGACGAGATCGACGGCGTCCTCGGCTTCTCCATGCGCGAGCTGTCGGCCTCCGGGGCCGGGGGCGTGCAGGCCATCGTCGATTCGGGCGTCGTCCAGTACGAACGCCTGCCGATGCTGGAGATCGTCTTCGACCGGATGATCCGGTTGCTGTCGACCTCCCTGCGCAACCTGTTCCAGGACAACGTCGAGGTCACCCTCGACAACATCACCTCGGTGCGCTTCGGCGACTACCTCAACGCGATCCCGCTGCCGACGCTCCTGGGGGTGTTCCGGGCCGAGCAGTGGGAGAATTCGGGCCTCGTCACGGTCGATTCCAACCTCGCCTACGCGACCTTCGACCTGCTGCTCGGCGGCAAGCGCGGCGGCCTGTCGAGCCGCCTCGACGGGCGTCCGTTCACCGCCATCGAGATGACCCTGGTGCGCCGGCTCGTGGAGATCGTGCTGGGCGACCTGGAGATGTCGTTCCAGCCGCTCTCGCCCGTGAGCTTCGGCATCGACCGGATCGAGACCAACCCGCGTTTCGCCACCATCACGCGGCCGGGCAACGCCGCGATCCTGATCAGCCTGCGCCTCGACGTCGACGGGCGCGGCGGCATGCTGCAGATCCTGTTCCCCTACGCGACGATCGAGCCGATCCGGGAGCTGCTGACCCAGAGCTTCATGGGCGAGAAGCTCGGCCGCGACCACGTCTGGGAGGGCCACCTCGCCACCGAGATCTGGCAGGCCGACGTCACCATGGACGCGGTGCTGCACGAGATGATGCTGCCCTTGAAGCAGGTCATGAGCCTCAAGGTCGGCGAGACGCTGATGTTCGACGCCAAGCCGTCCGATCTCATCACCGTCCGCTGCGGCGACTGGGCCCTGACGCAGGGGCGGATCGGCCGGGTCGACGGGCACATCGCCGTGCAGGTCACGCGTCCCCTGCGCCGGTCGCGCACGACGATCCAGGCCTACGAGGCCTCGATGAACAGCCGCTCGGACAGCTGAGCACGATGAGGGCCCCGACATGAGTCTCTTCGTCACCCTCGCCGCCGACATCCTGGTCGCGGTCCTCCTGGCCGCGACGATCGTCACCTCCCTGCGGCTGTCGCGGCGGATCAGCCAGCTCAAGGGCGACGAGGCGGCCCTGCGCCAGACCATCGGCGACCTGATGGTGGCGACCGGCACCGCCGAGCGCGCCATCGCGGGCCTGCGCGCGGCCATCGACGAATCCGACCGCGTCCTCGGCAACCGCCTGCAGGCCGCCGCCGCCCGCGCCGCCGAGCTGTCGCAGCAGGTCGAGGCCGGCGAGCTGGTGGTCACGCGCATCGGCGCCATCGTGGCGCAGATGCGCGCCGTCCCGGCGCGGCCCGAGCCGGCGCCCGCCCCGCCGCCGGCGGCTCCGATCACCCGTGAGGTCCCGGCCGCAGGGCGTTCCGAGACCGGCAGCCCGAACGGCGAGCGCCTCGGAGTGGCCGCCGCGGCGGCGCTCGCCATGAGCGAGCGCGCCCTGGCGCGCGTCCGGGCCCGCGCCGCGTGACCGGGGTCAAGGCTCCGAAGATCCCCCCGCCGAAGCCGGATCCCGAGGAGAAACTGCGCCGGGCCGGCACGGCCCTGCGCCGTGCGCCCCCGAAACCCGCCCGGACGTGGCGCTTGCGCCTCGTCGATGCCGTGGCCCTGGCGGCGGCCGGGCTGCTCGTGCTCAAGCTCCTCAGCCTGCTGCAAGCCGGTCTGCCGGAGGGCGTCGCGCTGCCGGAATTCGGGCGGGCGGTGGCGCGGGCCCGTACGGGCTACGAGCCTCCCGATCCTGTCACGACCGGGTCGGTGGGCGCCACGGCGGAGCCGGCCGCGGCCGAGAAGGCCCCGGAGGCCCCCGTGCCGCAGCCGGCGGCCGCGCCGCCCGCCTCGCTCTCCGAGCGCGCCCTGCTGGAGAAGCTCGGCGCCCGGCGGGACGCCCTGCGCCAGAAGAGCGAGGAGCTGGAACTGCGCGAGAAGATGCTGGGCGAGGCCGAACGGAAGCTCGAGACCGGGCTCGGCGACCTCAGGAAGGCCGAGGACAAGGTCGATTCCGTCGCCAAGGCCAAGGAGGAGGCCGAGAAGCAGGGGCTGAAGAACATCGTCACGATGTACGAGGCGATGAAGCCCAAGGACGCCGCCCGGGTGTTCGACCGGCTCGGGCACGACGTGCTGGTGCCGATCGTGCTCGCCATGAACCCGCGCAAGATGGCCGAGGTCCTGGCGGTGATGCAGCCCGACACGGCCGAGCGCCTGACCGTGGCCCTCGCCAACCGCGCCCGCGGCGGCGGCGCGCAGGCCCAAGCCGGTCCGGGTCTGCCCGCCAACGAGTTGCAGGCGATCGATCCGGGGCCACCCGCGCGCTAGGGCGGCGGGCCGGACGGCGCGGGCACGGAGCACCGATAACCCATGGTGCCGGCGCGGCGCGCCGGTGTAGGGTCCCGCGCCGCCGTCGGTCACCCTGATCAGGGGCGACGCTCTGGGAGAAACCGGATGTCCGAACCAGCAACCCTGCGCGGCCTGTCAGGCCTGAATCCGGAGCCCGCACCGCTCAAGGGTTCGGCGCTCGTGATGATCGACCTGCAGCAGACCTACCGCGAGGGCGTGATGCGGCTCGACGGCGTCGAGCCCGCGCTCCGCGAAGCTGCGGCGCTGCTGGAGCGCGCACGGGCGGCCGGCATCCCGGTCTTCCACGTCCGTCACGATGCCGGACCGGGCTCGCCCTACGACGTGACCGCGCCCATCGGCCAGATCAGCCCGGAGGTGGCGCCCCAGGGCGACGAGCCGGTGATCACCAAGGCCTATCCGAGTTCGTTCGTCGGCACCGATCTCCAGGCGCAGCTGGAGAAGGCGGGCGTGAAGGATGTCGTCCTGGCGGGCTTCATGACGCATATGTGCGTCAACTCCACCGCCCGCAGCGCCTTCAACCTCGGCTTCCGCCCCACCGTCGTGGCCTCCGCGACGGCCACGCGTGATCTGCCGGCGCCGGACGGCTCCGTGGTGCAGGCTGCCCAGCTTCAGGCCGCGAGCCTCGCCGCGCTCGGCGACCTGTTCGCCGTCGTGGTGCGTCGGCCGGACGACATTCGCGATTGACAGCCGCCGGGGCGGCTCAGGCCGGCCTATGCCGCAATTCGGCGACCGCCTCCGCGAGGCTGGGCCGCCGGTGCGGATCGGGGTGCGTGCAGGCGCGCTCGAGAGCGCGCAGCCTCGCCGGCGGCGCCTCGCAGCGATCGAGAAGCTCGCCGATCAGGAGGCCCACCGCCCGGACCTCGATCCGCGCGAGGGCCGCACCGGCATCGCCTCCCGGCAGAGCCGAGGCGGCGCCGAAATCGCTGAGCACGGCGGCACCGGTTTCGGCATCCCAGAGGATGTTGTGGCCGTAAACGTCGCCGTGGAGAAGGCCGCGTCCGTGCAGATGGGCCACGGCCTCCGCCACCGCCCGCGTGATCTGCCGCGCGTGGTCCGGGCTGAACCGCTGGTCCGGATCGTAGACGTCGCGGCTGCAGCTCGCGAGGCTCGGCGGCCCGGCGAGAACCCGGCTCTGCGGCGGCAGCAGGCGCAGGAGCAGCCCCTGCGCGCCCTCCGGGTGGCCGTCCAGCCGGCCGAGCGCTCCGGTTAGCGCCGGATGCGGTCCGGCGGCGAGACAGGCCTCCATCTCGCGCTCGGGCAGGCCGTCGCTGGTCATCGCACCCTTGAACAGCTTCAGGGCCACGGCCTGCGCGTCGCCGCGCCCGCGCCACACGGCCCGGTGGACCCGGCCGGAGGCGCCCTCCCCGAGCAGATCGCCGATCTCCAGTTCGGCCCAGGGCACCCGTTGGGCCGCGGTGGGCGCCGTCGCGGATTCGGCGGGATTGCCCGCATACGCGATCCAGGCGAGCCGCGGCAGGTCGGCGAGCCAGGACGGCAACGTTTCGAGCCGGTTGCAGGCGAGTCGGATCAGCTCCAGGTTCTCCGCGCCCGCGAGACGATCCGGCAGCGTCGCGATCCGGTTGCCGGCCAGCATGAGCTTCTGGAGGAGCGGACGCTCCCCCAGGGCCGCCGGCAGGTGCTCGATCCGGTTGTCGGTGAGCGTGAGCCAGCGCAGGTCGCGCGGCAGCGCCTCCTCCGGGATCTCGCGGATGCCGCAGCCGCGGAAGCCCAGCTGGCTGAGCGTCGGACAGTCGCCCAGCACCGGCGGCAGCCGCGGGAAGGGATTGCCGGAGCAGAACAGCACCCGGAGGCGGTGCAGGCGCCCGAACTCCGCCGGGAGATCGCTCAGGCTGCCGCGGCCGAGATCCAGCACTTCCAGCGTGTCGGCGAGGGCGAAGACCTCGCGCGGGATCTCCGAAAGCCCGTCCGGCAGGCGCAGCGCGCGGGCGCCGCCGAGCTCGCCGCGCCGCAGGGCCGCGAGGGTGTCCGACCGGTCCAAGTCTCAGCTCCGTTTGAAGAAGGCGTCGGCGGCCCCCTGCGCGGCCTGCTTGGCAGCCCGGGCCGCCTCGATCCGGACGATCTCGGCCCGCAGGAGGGCGATGCGGGCGTCGAGATCGGAGAGCGAGAGCGTGTCGAGGGACTGACCGATCTGATGGGTGACGCTCCCGCGCGGCCGGTCTTCGTCATCCCGCATGCTGTCCTCCTTCCAGGAACGGTCGTCCGGCACCGTCCCAGGGCAGGCCGAGATGGCCCGCCACCGTGGCGCCGATATCGGCGAAGCTGTCGCGGCGGCCGATGTCGCGGCCGCTGATGGCGGGTCCGAAGGCGAGGACCGGGACCTGTTCGCGGGTATGGTCCGTGCCGGTCCAGGTCGGGTCGTTGCCGTGATCGGCGGTGATCACCGCAAGATCCCCCGGCGCCAGCGCGGCCAGGATGTCGGGCACGCGCGCGTCGAATGCCTCCAGCTCGGCCGCGTAGCCGGGCACGTCGCGGCGGTGGCCGTGCTCCGTGTCGAAATCCACGAGGTTGATGAAGATCAGGCCTCCGTCGGGCAGGTCCTTGAGCGCGTCTAGACCCGCCACCAGGCAGGCCGCGTTCGGACCGGGCTTGATCTCGCGACCGGTGGCGCGATGGGCGAAGATGTCGCCGATCTTGCCCACGCTCACCACCGTGCGCCCGGCTGCCTCGGCCCGGTCGAGCAGCGTGACGCCCGGAGGCTCGACGGCGAAGTCCTTGCGGTTGCCGGTCCGGCGGAAGCCCGCCTCCGCCGAGCCCACGAACGGCCGGGCGATCACCCGGCAGACGCGGTAGGGGTCGCAGAGCCCGCGCGCGACCCGGCAGAGGTCGTAGAGCCGCTCCAATCCGAAGGCCTCCTCGTGGGCGGCGATCTGGAACACGCTGTCGGCCGAGGTGTAGCAGATCGGCCGGCCGGACCGGACGTGCTCGGCGCCGAGCTCGTCGATGATGGCGACGCCCGGTGCGTGCCGGTCACCCAGGATGCCCGGCAGGCGGCCCCGCGCGATCAGCGCCGCGGTCAGGTCGCGCGGGAATGCCGGTCTCGTGTCGGGGAAATGCGCCCAGGGCTCGCGCAGGGGCAGGCCGGCGATCTCCCAGTGGCCGGAAGGGGTGTCCTTCCCGGCGGCCGTCTCGACCGCATGACCGTAGGCGCCCCGCGGCCGGCCGTCCGGAGCGAGGTTCGGCGGGATCCGGCCGGAGGCTCCGGCGGCGGCGAGCCCGAGCCCCAGCGATGCGAGGTGCGGCAGCCGCAGCGGTCCGGCGCGGAGCCCCGCTCGGTCGCCGCGTCCGGCCGCGCAGGCCTCAGCGATGTGCCCGAGCGTGTCGGAGCCGGCATCGCCGTAGGCATCGGCATCCGGTGCCCCGCCGATGCCGACGGAGTCGAGGACGATGAGGAGCGCGCGTGCCACGGTCAGGCGGGCTCCAGCTCGGTCGGGGCGTCGCTGTCGAGGGCGAAGGCGGCCTTGAACAGGGCGCGGGTATAGGCGGTCTTCGGGTTCGCGAAGATCGTCTCCGCGGGGCCCTCCTCCACCACCTGGCCGTTCTGCATCACCACCACGTAGTTGGCCAGCGCCCGAACCACCTTCAGGTCGTGGCTGATGAACAGGTAGGCGAGCCCGCGCTCGCGCTGGAGGTCGCGCAGCAGCGTCACGATCTGCGCCTGGACGGACCGGTCGAGCGCCGAGGTCGGCTCGTCGAGCACCACGAAGCGGGGGTTGAGCACCATGGCGCGGGCGATGGCGATGCGCTGGCGCTGACCCCCGGAGAATTCGTGCGGGTAGCGGTCCATGGCGGCCGGGTCGAGCCCGACATCCGTGAGGGCCTTCGACACCACTGCGCGACGCTCGGCCCGGGAGCGGACGATGCCCTGGACCACCAGCCCCTCGGCGACGATGTCGGCCACCGACATGCGGGGCGAGAGTGACCCGTAGGGATCCTGGAAGACCACCTGCATGTCCCGGCGCAGAGGGCGCATCTGCGCCACGCCGTAGCCGTCGATGGCCTTGCCGAGGAACACGATCGGGCCCTCCGAGCCGGTCAGCCGCAGCAGGGCGAGGCCCAGCGTCGTCTTGCCGGATCCGGACTCGCCGACCACGCCCACGGTCTCGCCTTCCCGCACCCGCAGCGAGACGCCGTCCACCGCCCTGACGTGGCCGGTGACGCGCCGGAGCAGGCCCGACTTCAGCGGGAACCAGACCTTGAGCGGTCCGGCCTCGACCAGCGAAGCGGCGTCGGCGGGGACCGGGTTGGCGCGGCCCTTGGGCTCCGAGGCGATCAGGCGGCGGGTGTAGTCGTGCTGCGGGTTCGCGAAGACCGCCCTGGTCGCCCCGGCCTCCACGATCTTGCCCCGCAGCATGACGCAGACCCGGTCGGCGATCCGCTCCACGATGCCGAGATCGTGGGTGATGAACAGCATCGCCATGCCGAGGCGCTTCTGGAGATCGGCGAGCAGCGCCAGGATCTGCGCCTGCACGGTCACGTCGAGCGCGGTGGTCGGCTCGTCGGCGACCAGCAGGTCGGGCTCGCAGGCGAGCGCCATGGCGATCATCACGCGCTGGCGCTGGCCGCCGGACAATTCATGCGGATAGGCGCCCATGCGGCGCTCCGCGTCGCGCAGGCCGACGAGGTCCAGAAGCTCCAGGATCCGCCGCCGTGCGGCCTTGCCGGTCAGCCCGCGGTGGAGGCTCAGCACCTCGCCGATCTGCCGCTCGATCGTGTGAAGCGGGTTCAGCGACGTCATCGGCTCCTGAAACACCATGGTGATGTCGGCGCCGCGCACATTGCGCATATCCCGCTCGGGCAGGCTCCCGAGGTCGCGGCCCTTGAACAGGATCCGGCCGGCCGGCCGTGCCGCGCCGTCGAGGAGCCGGAGGATCGCCAGCGCCGTCACCGACTTGCCGGATCCGGATTCGCCCACGAGCGCCACGGTCTCGCCCCGGCGGACGGTGAAATCGACGCCGTCGACCGCGACCGTCTCGCCCTCGCGGGACCGGAAGGCGACGGACAGACCCTCGACGGAGAGGAGCGGCTGGGTTTCGGCCTCGGACATGGGCCTCTTATAGCGCGCCGGAGCCGGGACCCTAGTCTATCCTGCGGCGAGGGCGGATCGGTCTCGGCGCCGGTCGCGCCGACCCCGACCCGCGGGAGAGAGACCGAGATGGATGCGAGCGCCAAATCCTTCGCCGCACAGATCTGGTCGGCCGTGGACGGACCGCCCGACGCCGTCGCGTCGCTCCGCTTCGTCGGCGCGGGCGCCCTGCCGTCGGCCTTCGCGGTGACCGACTTCGCCGCCGGTGCAATCGCGGCCGCGGCCCTGGCGCTCGCGGAGGTCGCGGGCACGCGCGGGACCGTCACCGTCGACCGGCGGCTGGCCTCGTTCTGGTTCGCCACCTCGCTGCGTCCGGAAGGCTGGCGCGTGCCGGCGCCGTGGGATCCGGTCGCCGGCGACTATGCCGCGCTGGACGGCTGGATCCGGCTCCACACCAACGCGCCGCACCACAGGGCGGCGGCCGAGCGGGTGCTCGGCCGCCGCGCGGATCGCGCCGCCATGGCGCTCGCGGTGGCGGGCTGGGCCGGGGAGGAGCTCGAGGCGGCGATCCTCGCCGAGGGCGGATGCGCGGCCGGGATGCGCGGGATCGCCGCGTGGGCGGCGCATCCGGCGGGCCGCGCCGTGGCCGCGGAGCCGCTGGTGGCTGTCGAACGCGTGGCCGAGCGGTCGCGCCCGCGCTGGACGCCCCGGGCCGGACGGCCGCTGGCGGGCCTGCGGGTCCTCGATCTCACCCGGGTGCTCGCGGGGCCGGTGGCGACCCGCTTCTTCGCGGGGTTCGGCGCGGACGTGCTGCGGATCGACCCGCCCGAGTGGCAGGAGCCCGCCCTCGAACCGGAGGTGACGCTGGGCAAGAGCTGCGCCCGGCTCGACCTGAGCCGGGATACCGACAGGGCGGTCTTCGAAGGCCTGCTCGCGGGCGCGGATGTGCTGGTCCACGGGTACCGGCCCGGCGCCCTCGACGGCCTGGGCTATGGATCCGCGGCGCGGCGGGCCCTGGCGCCCGGCCTCGTCGAGGTCTGCCTCGACGCCTACGGCTGGACCGGTCCCTGGGCCGGGCGGCGCGGTTTCGACAGCCTCGTGCAGATGAGCTGCGGCATCGCGCAGGCCGGGCAGGCGTGGATGCAGGCCGATCGGCCCGTACCGCTCCCCGTCCAGGCGCTGGATCACGCCACCGGCTACATGATGGCGGCGGCAGGGCTCCGGCTGCTCACCCGCCGGCTGGCGGACGGCGCCGGCGGCCGGGCGCGGCTCTCCCTCGCCCGCACGGCGGCACTCCTCGCGGGTGCCGGGCCGGCCGAGCCGGACGCGGCCATCACGCCGGAGGCGCAGGACGACCGCGCCCCCGGGATGGAGGCCACGTCGTGGGGCGCTGCCCGGCGTCTCCGGCCGCCGGTCGTCGATGCGGGCGCTCCGATGCGCTGGACACGGCCCGCGCGCCGGCTCGGGACCGACGCGCCCGCCTGGGCCGCCAACCCCGGGGCGGCATGATCGCGCGGCCACGCTTGTGCCGGGTCCCGGATCACCGTTTCTGGCTGCGCGGCGCCCGGGACAGGGCGGCTCGGCAAGCTTCGGAAACCGTGTGCCGGACGGGTGAATCCAGGCGCGGACCCCCGCGCCCCACGGCGCCCCGCCGGGAACGCTGCGGATTGATCCGCAACCGAAGGTCGCTACAAGCGCCGGGGTGAACACCCCTTGCCTGCGCTACGGCGCGCTGCTCGCCCTTCTCATCCTGATCACGGCGCGTCCCGCCGCGGCCGTTCCGTCCGAGGGGGCGACCGAAACGGTGGAACAGGCGCTGTGCCGCCTCATCGACGATTCCGCGAAGGCCCGCAGCCTGCCGGTGCCGTTCCTGACCCGGTTGATCTGGCGGGAGAGCAGTTTCCGCGTGGGTGCCGTCAGCCCGGCGGGCGCGCAGGGCGTCGCCCAGTTCATGCCGGGAACGGCGCGGGAGCGCGGGCTGCTCGACCCGTTCGACCCGGAGCAGGCGATCCCGCACGCCGCGCATCTTCTCGCGGATCTGAAGAGGCAGTTCGGCAATCTCGGGCTCGCCGCCGCCGCCTATAACGGCGGGGCTGCCCGGGTGAGCAAGTGGCTCGCCGGCGACGGGGGCCTCCCGGCCGAGACCCGCGCCTACGTGGCCTCCATCACGGGCCTGCCGGTGGACGACTGGCGGACCGGCCCCGCCAAGGGGATCGAGTATCCCGAGGGCGGCGCGCCCGCCAAGCCCGACGCGAAGGAGGCGAAGGCCGAGCCGCCGCAGACCTGCATGCAGGTCACCGCCAGCCTGCGCATCCCAACCCGCGGCGACCGCTTCGCGCTGGGCCTCAACGAGGGCCCGGCCGCGCCCTGGGGCATCCAGCTCGCCGGCAACTTCTCGAAGGCGCTCGCCCTCCAGAGCTTCAACCGGGCCCGGAGCAGCTACGCGGGGGTGATCGGCGAGGTCCGGCCGATGATCATCGGGACGCGCCTGCGCAACCGCGGGACCCGCGCGTTCTACCGGATCCGCATCCCGGCGCAGAGCCGGCAGGCCGCCGACGACCTCTGCGGCCGCATCCGCAAGGTCGGCGGCGCCTGCATCGTGCTGCGCACCTGATTTTGCCGCGCTCCGCCGCGGGACCGTCATCAATCCGCCCAGAGCGCGGTGCGGTATCGCCCGGTCGGGACAACCGGATGGGATATGACACGGATCCTCACCGCGCTTGCGAGCCTCCTCTGCCTCGGACTCGCGGCCTTCGGCATCAGCGCCGCCTCGCCGCTCGCCCTGTTCGACGCGATAGGCCCGCGCGATCCGGGCGGGCGCCTCGCCGCGAAGGACCAGGCCTTCGGCGACGGTTCGCGGCGGCGCCTCGACGTCTACGTTCCCGTCACCGCCGCGGAGAACGCCCCGGTCCTGGTCTTCTTCTACGGCGGCTCCTGGCAGAGCGGGTCCAAGGACGACTACGCCTTCGTGGGGCACGCGCTGGCCGCCCAGGGCTTCGTCACGGTGCTGCCGGATTACCGGCTCTACCCGGAGGCGCCGTTCCCGGGATTCCTGGAGGACGGAGCGGCCGCCCTGGCCTGGGTGCGGGACAACATCGCCGGGTACGGCGGCGACCCCCGCCGCATCGTGCTCGCGGGCCACTCGGCCGGCGCCTACAACGCCCTGATGCTCGGACTCGACCCGCGCTACGTCACCGCCGCCGGCGTCGATCCGAAGGTGATCAAGGCCGTGGCCGGCCTGTCCGGCCCCTACGATTTCCTGCCGCTCGATCAGGACACCACCGTCAAGGTGTTCGGGCAGGCAGCCGACCTCGCCGCCACGCAGCCGGGGAGCTTCGTGGGGCCGCTGTCGCCGCCGGCCTTCCTGGCGACCGGCGACGGTGACACGGTGGTCAAGCCGCGGCACACCGCCAGCCTCGCCGCGAAGCTGCGCGCCGAGCACGTGCCCGTGCAGGAACGGATCTACCCGGGGCTCGACCACAAGGACACGCTGCTGGCCCTGTCGGTGACCTTCCGGTCGAAGGCGCCCGAACTCGCCGAGATGGCGTCTTTCCTGATGCGGCAATCCTCCGGCCGTTCGCAGTACACGATGCGGCGCTGAGCAGCGCGTCAAGGTTATCGCGCGATTGATCGGTGCAACCGCCGATTCGCCATCGCCCGGGATGTCGCCGCCGCTAGAATACGTCGGGCCGCGTGGCGCGGCCCTCGCGGTGGAATGACATGGCTTCTGCGGACGCGGCGATCGGGGTCACGGCCGGCGGGCGGCGGCGCGGCCTCGCCGGGCGCGACGTGCCGGATGGCCTGCGCGTGCTCCTCAACGGCGCCGTCTTCGTCCTGCTCTGGAACCACCTGTGGTTCGTGGATCTGGCGGACCGATCGTCCCTCGCGGCGGCCGAGGACGGCAGCACGCTGACCCAATTGCTGTTCGTCGTGACGGGCCTCTCGATGGCCGCGGCGATCTACCGGATCGGCCCGCGCCACCTGCGGCCCCTCGCGACCTGGCCGCTGATGCTCTGCGCCCTCTGGCTCGGGCTCACCGCGCTGCTGTCGATCGAGCCGAGCCTGTCGCTCCGCCGGCTGACCCTCTTCGCCATCGCCGCCATGCTCTCGGCCGGCGTGCTGATCGTCGCCCGCTCGCCCCGGCAGCTCGCCCTGGCCCTGGCGGGCGCGGCGCTGGTGATCCTGGCCTCGTCCTACCTCGCGGTCGCGCTGGTGCCGAACCTCGCGATCCACTCGGCCTTCGACGTCAATTCGGATCCGAGCCATCCCGGTCTGTGGCGCGGGATCTTCCCGCACAAGAACGAGGCCGGCGCCGCCATGGTCGTCCTGGTGATCATCGGGTTCTACGTCGCCGCCGCCGCCAGCCGCATGCTGGGCTGGAGCATCGTGCTTCTGGCCGCAGGCTTCCTGGTGGCGAGCGGTTCCAAGACCGCGATCCTCCTGCTGCCAGTGATCCTCGCCGTCACGGGCCTCTGTCAGGTCCTGACCGGCGGGTTCGCCCGGTCCCTGCTGCTTCTCGGGCCGATCATCGGGTTCTCGCTGGTCTCGATCGGCTCCGTCCTGGTGGCGCCGATCCGCGACGCCGTCGGGGCGCTGCTGACCGATGCGACCTTCACGGGCCGCAGCGAGATCTGGCAGTTCGCCATCGACAACATTTTCGTTCGCCCCTGGCGCGGCTGGGGGATCGGCGCGTTCTGGATGACCGAGCGCACCATGTACGGCGGCGCCGAGGAACTGACCTGGGTGACCAGCGCCAACCACTCGCACAACGCCTATCTCGACACGGCGCTGATCGGCGGCTTCCCGTTCCTGGTGCTCACCGTCGTGGCCTTCGTGCTGGCACCGGTGCGCGACCTCCAGCGTGCCGCAGGCGGGACGCGGCTCGACGCCGAGACGCTGCTGTTCCTGCGCCTGTGGTTCCTCGGCCTCGTCTCGGCCTCGTTCGAGACGGTCCTGTACAACGGCAACAACGCCACCTGCTGCATGTTCATGATGGCGGTGTTCGGCCTGCGCCTGCGCACGCGCTACGCCATCGCCGCCGACTGAGCGCCGGTGAGGCCCGCATCGGCTGCCCTCAATCGGGCAGCGCGAAGACGAGCAGCGCGTCGCCGGTCCCGAACCCGGCGGCCTTCGTGAACGACGCGCCGCCGGCCGCCACCGCCACGTACTGCCTGCCGTCCAGCGCGTAGGTCATGGCCGGCCCGCTGATCCCTGCCCCGCACTGGAAGCGCCAGAGCACCCGCCCGTCGCGGGAATCGTGGGCGTCGAGATGGCCGTCCTCCTCCCCGGAGAAGACCAGCCCGCCGGCGGTCGCCAGCGTTCCCCCCGAGAGACGGCTTGCCGCGCGGACCGACCATGCGATCTTGCCGCCGTCGGCGAGGTCGACCGCGGTCAGGGTGCTGAAGGACGGTTCGCCCCTGGCCTCGCCGGTCTCGGTGTAGCGGATCTCCGGTCGCCCGGCGGCGGCCGGCACCGTCTTCACCGTGTAGGTCGTCGCCCCGTGGCGGACCTGCAGGTACGCGCGCCGTCCATCGTAGGCGGTGGGCGGCCATGAGACCGCCCCGAGGGGACCGGGCGCCACCACGGTGCCCTGCGGGGTCGGCGGGGCGAACAGGTTCTTCTGGTCGATGAGCGATGCCGAGCGCGCGATCAGCTTCCCGGTGGCGCGGTCGTGGACGTAGATCCAGCCCGTCTTGCTCGCGGAGGCCACCGCCTTCACGCCGCCGGGCATGTCGAGCAGGAAGGGCGGCGCGGCGACGTCGTAGCCCCACTCGTCGTGCGGCACCTGCTGGTAGTACCAGCGGAGCGCACCGGTCTTCACGTCGAGGGCGACGAGGCACATCGTGTACAGGTTGTCGCCCGGCCGGGACAGGCCGAAGTTCTGCGGCGCCGGGTTGCCTGTCCCCAGGAAGATCAGACCGAGGTCGGCATCGTAGGCCGGCGTCATCCAGAGCGAACCGCCCCCGACGCGCCAAGCGTCGCGGTTGGCTGGCGCCGCTGCCTTCTCGGCGGCGATGTCGCGGTGGAGCGGCGTGCCGTCGGCGGTCGTCCCGACGAAGCCGCCCTCCCAGCCCTCCGGCGGGGTCACGTACCAGCGCCACCGCTCCTCGCCGGTTTTCGCGTCGTAGGCGGCGAGCCAGCCACGCCGCCCGTAGCCGCCCTCGATGCCGACCACCGACCCGCCGTCGAGGCCGCCGGCCTCGTCCTCGACGTGGAGGCCGTAGCCCGCACCGGTCACGCCGACGATCACCAGCCCGTCGGCGACCAGCGGCGGCATCTTGAACCCGAGGCGGCTCGAACCCTGCACCGGCTTGCCGCCGAGCGTCGCCGCCAGCCCCGACGCCGTCTCGCTCTCGCCCTCCTCCGGGCGCACCGCCTCCTTGTCCCAGACCGTCCGGCCCGTCTTGGCGTCGAGCGCGATCAGCCGCCCGTCCATGGTCGCCTCGAAGACGAGTCCACCGGACACGGCGAGCCCACGGTTGGAGGGCGGCCCGAAGATCTTCTCCGTGCGTGGCCTGTGCGTGTAGGTCCAGAGGGGCTCACCGGTCTTCGCGTCGAGGGCCGCGACGTTGTTCTGGGTCGTGGAGACGTAGAGGGTGCCGTCCACCATCACCGGCTGCGCCTGGAAGTAGCCGGTGATCCCGGTCTGGAAGATCCAGGCGGGCCGCAGCCGGGCGACGCTGTCGCGGTCGATCTGGGTCAGATCGGAGAAGTTGCGGTTGCTCGGGTCATGCCCGAAGGCGGGCCAGGGCGTCTCGGCGGCGAATCCCGATGTGGCGCCGACCACCGCGGCGGCGCCGACGAGGATGGTTCCCGACCATTTCTGCAAAGCCATTCTCCGTTCAGGGCCAGCTGTCGTGCGCATCGGATCGTGCCTCGCGGCGAGGCCGAGAGCCGGCTCTAACGCCGCGCCGCGCGGTCGAGCTGATCGGGCGTCGCCTGGGCGCCCATGGCCCGTGCCATGTCGGCCGCCGTCTGGCCGGAGGCGTCGCGGCGGTCCGGGTCAGCGCCGTGCTGGAGGAGCAGGTCGACCATCTCGGTCCGGTCGAACATGGCCGCCGTCATCAGGGCGGTTCGCGTGCCGTCGCCGGTCCCGTCCACCGCCGCCCCGTGCTGGAGCAGCAGCCGCGCGATCGCCAGATCGTTCTTGAACGCCGCGCCGGCCAGCGGCGTCTGGCCGCGATCGTTGGCCAGTTCCGGGTCGCCGCCCGCCTCCAGAACGACCCGGGCCGCTTCCTCCTGACCGTTATAGGCGGCCAGCATCAGCAGGCTGTCACCATTGTCGTTGCGCAGGTTCGCCGGCAACCCCTGCCCGAACAGGTCGGCGAGTTCCCCGGCATGGCCCATCCGCGCGTACTGGAAGACGCGGGCCGCGAAGGCCAGGGTATCGTCGTCGAGGGTCGGGGGGGTGTTCGTCTCTGAGGCCATCGTGCGCTCGCCACTCGCCGGGGCTGATCGGGGCCGGTGCGGCATTCGCGTTCGGCCTCGCCGGGAACAGTTTTACCGCGACGCTCGTTCCAGCCGCCAACCTGGCCCACAATGGCCCGGCGCCTCCGGAGCGCGACGATGCCCCGTCCATTCGAACCTTTTGCCGACGCGCTGCGCACCGCGCGCGAGATCGTCCGCGAGCGGGGCGGCGCCCTCGCGGCGGCGGCCGGCCAGTCCGATCATCGCGCCTACGACGAAGCCTGCGACGCCCTCGTGGTCCGGATCGCGCAGGCGATCGTCGACGCGAGCGAGGCCGCGACGAGCCGCCATCTGGGCCGGGACAACGCGGCCGCGTGAGGTCCCGGCGGTCGCCGGTCAGCTCCGCCGCCTGCCGCCCCCGCCCTTGTATTTCGGTTTCTGCCCGCCGAGCCCCTGCGTCGAGCGCGGCTTGGGGCGCTCCTGCCAGACCGGCGCGCTGCCGACGGGCAGCTCGCGGTCCGTGCCGGGACCCATATTGTCGAGGTCGGGCTTGGCGATCCGGCTGCCGCCCGCCCCGCGCGGCGGCTTCCGGCCGAACTTGCCGGCCTCGCGCTCCACGTCGCCCTGCCGCGCCATCGGGTCGTCGGAGACCAGCAGCTCGGTGGCCTGGAGTCGCTTCAGCTCGTCGCGCAGCCGCGCCGCCTCCTCGAAGTCGAGGTCCGCAGCGGCCGCGCGCATGCGCTTCTCGAGGTCCGCCATCACGGCCTTGAGGTTGTGGCCGACGGTGATCGCGTCCTTGGCCAACCCGGTATCGACCTGGACGTGGTCGCGCTCGAACACGCTGCTGAGGATGTCGGCGATGCCGCGCTTCACGCTCTGCGGCGTGATCCCGTGCTCCTCGTTGTAGGCGAGCTGCTTGGTGCGGCGCCGCTCGGTCTCGGCCATCGCCCGCTCCATCGAGCCGGTGATGGAGTCCGCGTACAGGATGCAGCGCGCGTCGGCGTTGCGGGCGGCGCGGCCGATGGTCTGGATCAGCGAGGTCTCAGAGCGGAGAAAACCCTCCTTGTCGGCGTCGAGGATCGCCACCAGGGCGCATTCCGGGATGTCGAGGCCCTCGCGCAGCAGGTTGATGCCGATCAGCACGTCGAAGGCGCCGAGGCGGAGGTCGCGGATGATCTCGATCCGCTCCAGCGTGTCGATGTCGGAGTGCATGTAGCGCACCCGCACGCTGTTCTCGTGCAGGTATTCGGTGAGGTCCTCGGCCATGCGCTTGGTCAGCGTGGTCACGAGCGTCCGGTAGCCCGCCTGGGCCACCTCCCGGACTTCGCCGAGGAGATCGTCCACCTGGCTGCGGGCCGGGCGGATCTCGATCACCGGATCGACAAGGCCCGTCGGGCGAATGACCTGTTCGGCGAAGACGCCGCCGGTCTGCTCCATCTCCCACTTTCCCGGCGTGGCCGAGACGTGGACGGTCATCGGCCGCATCGCATCCCATTCCTCGAAGCGGAGCGGGCGGTTGTCCAGGCAGGAGGGCAGCCGGAAGCCATATTCGGCGAGCGTCGCCTTCCGGCGGAAGTCGCCCCGGTACATGCCGCCGATCTGCGGCACCGTCACGTGGCTCTCGTCGGTGAAGACGAGCGCGTTGTCGGGCAGGTACTCAAACAGGGTCGGCGGCGGCTCTCCCGGCTTCCGGCCGGTGAGGTAGCGGGAATAGTTCTCGATGCCGTTGCAGGCGCCGGTGGCCTCGATCATCTCGATGTCGAAGGTGCAGCGCTGGTCGATGCGCTGCGCCTCGATGAGGCGGCCCATCTTGGTCAACTCCTCGATCCGGCCGTTCAGCTCGTTCTTGATGCCCTTGATCGCCTGCTGCAGCGTCGGGCGCGGCGTGACGTAGTGCGAGTTGGCGTAGACCTTCACGAACTTGAGCTCGGAGATGGTCTTGCCGGTGAGCGGATCGAATTCGACGATGCTCTCGACCTCGTCGCCGAACAGCCCGATCCGCCAGCCGCGGTCCTCCAGGTGGGCCGGCCACAGCTCGATGGAATCGCCCCGCACCCGGAAGGTGCCGCGGGCGAAATCCGACTGGATCCGCTTGTACTGCAGGGCCACGAGGTCGGCGATCAGCTGGCGCTGCTCGATGCGCTCGCCCAGCGACACCGTGAACGACATCGCCGTGTAGGTCTCGACCGAGCCGATGCCGTAGATGCACGAGACGGAGGCGACGATGATCACGTCGTCGCGCTCCAGGAGCGCCCGGGTGGCGGCGTGGCGCATCCGGTCGATCTGCTCGTTGATCGACGATTCCTTCTCGATGAACGTGTCGGAGCGCGGGACGTAGGCCTCGGGCTGGTAATAATCGTAGTAGGAGACGAAATACTCGACGGCGTTTTCGGGGAAGAAGGTCTTGAACTCCCCGTAGAGCTGCGCGGCCAGCGTCTTATTGGGCGCGAGGATGAGGGCCGGACGCTGCGTCTCCTCGATGATCTTGGCCATCGTGAAGGTCTTGCCCGAGCCGGTGACGCCGAGCAGCACCTGATCGCGCTCCAGGGCCTGGACGCCGCCGACCAGCTCGGCGATCGCCCGGGGCTGGTCGCCGGCCGGCGTGAACTCGGATTTCAGCGTGAACCGGACGCCGCCCTCGGATTTCTGCGGCCGCTCCGGCCGATGCGGCACCCAGGTCTTGCCGTCCTTGAACAGCGGGTTGCCCTCGATGAGCAGGCGCTCCAGCGCCGTCACCGTCGCCGAGGCGCCGCCGTCGCCGCCCGGATCCGGCAGGTCGGCGCCCTCGGGCGCCGGACCGTCCTCGGGCGGCGTCAGGCCGAGCGCCTGGGCGAGGCGCGGATCAACATCGGCCGCGTCGCCGAGGGCGTACCCGGCCTGCGGGGCCTCGGCGAAGCCGTCGCGGGCGATCTCGGCCCGGCGCGTGGCGGCCTTGCCGCTGGCGCTCTTGCCGCTGCCGCTCTTGCCGCTGCCGCTCTTGCCAGCCCCGCCCTTGGGCTTGCCAGGCCGCGCCGGCGCCTCAGGGGGCGGTTCGATCGGCGCCGGCCGGTTGCGGTTGAGCGCCGGGTTCAGCAACTCGGCGAGATAAGTGTCGAGCGGTTTCAATTCCGGCTTCGACGCCTTGGCGGAGGAGGCCGTGACGGAAGCGGCACGCGATTTCTTCGGAGCGGGCATGGAGACAATATGGGCCTGTCGCGGCCCGCGAGAAACCCTGCCGCGCCGGGGAGTTTTGCCGCTCCCGCCCACCCGTCCGCCCGCCCCGGTCCGGCGGTGCGCCACTGCGGCTGCGCGCGCGGCATGAGGCCCGCAATACATCCCCTTTCCAGAGTTCGTCCTGTCGCGGACTGGACTCGCTCGGCCGATGGCCGGAAAACCCGCCGTCATGACGGACGCGAATCGGCTTGCGACGATCCGGTCGGCCCGTTACTTTGCAGTGCAAAGCGCGATGAAGCCCGGGGCATGAGGGCCATGCAGGACCTGGACAGGGCATTGGCCGACATCGTCGCGATCCGTTCCCAGATCGCGCGCGGCACGGCGTTCCGTGGGGTCGGCGCAGCCACCCTCGCCGGGACCGGCGGCCTCGCGCTCGCCTGCGCGGTGGGGCAGGCCCTGTGGCTCGGCGACCCGATGGCGCGGCCGGGCCTGTTCTTCGGCCTCTGGATCGCCGCGGCCCTCGCGGCCTTCCTGATGATCGGCATCGAGGCGGTCCGGCGCAGCCGCCGCCTGCATTCCGGCCTCGCCGACGCGATGGTGTGGAACGCCATCGAGGTGTTCCTGCCGGCCGCGGGCGCGGGGGCCTGTCTCGCCCTGGTCATCGCCCGGTTCGCCCCGGGCGAGGTCTGGATGCTGCCGGGCCTGTGGCAAGTGCTGGTCGGTCTCGGCCTGTTCGCCTCGGCGCGCATCCTGCCCCGGGCGGTACAGGCGATCGGCGCCTGGTATCTGCTCGCCGGCCTCGTCGTCCTGGCGGTCTCGGCGGGGACGCATGCCCTGTCGCCCTGGACGATGGGCCTGCCCTTCCTGGTCGGCCAAGTGTGGCTGGCGGCGATCATCCACCACGGCGCGCGATCCTGCGATGACGACCACTGACCGGGACGACGGGCGGTTTTCCTACGAGGGGCTGGACCGGATCATCCACGAGCGGGCGCGGCTGAGCGTGCTGACCTCGCTCGTGGCCCATCCGAAGGGCCTGTCCTTCCCGGACCTCAAGCGCCTCTGCGGATTGACCGACGGCAACCTCAGCCGCCACCTCGCCGTTCTCAGTGAGGCTGATCTCGTGAGCCTGGAGAAAGGCTTCGCGCACAACCGGCCGCAGACGGTGTGCCGGCTGACCGCGATCGGGCGCCAGCGGTTCATCGGCTACCTGGGCGTGCTCGAACAGGTGGTGCGGGACGCCGCAACGGCCGCGGACCGCGGCGCGGAAAGCGGGCGTCGCGGCCTCGATCCGGCCGCGAAACCGGCGTGAGACCGCCGGATCCGGCCGGGATTGTTAATGTTGACCCGATAAACCTCAGTGATACGCCCATGCCGGGAGACTTTTCGATGCAGAGCGAAGCGGAGCCCAAGGGCCTGCACGCCGCGATCATCATGGACGGCAACGGGCGTTGGGCGACGCAGCGCGGCCTGCCGCGGCTCGCCGGCCATCACCGCGGCGTCGAGGCGATCCGTCGCACCGCCGAGGCCTGCCCGGATCACGGCATCGGCACGCTCACGCTCTACGCCTTCTCGGCGGATAACTGGCAGCGCCCGGTGGAGGAGGTCGGCGGCCTGATGCGCCTCCTGCGCTCCTACCTGCGCAACGAGACCCAGAGGCTCGCCCGGACGGGAACGCGGCTCAGCGTCGTGGGCCGCCGCGACCGGTTGCCGGACGGCATCCCCGAGGCCATCCTGGCGGCGGAGGCGGCGACCGCGTCCGGCACCCGCCTGCACCTGCGGATCTGCGTGGACTACTCGGCCCGCGACGCGATCATCGCGGCGGCGCAGACGCTTCACGGCGCGGACGCGGTGACGCGCGAGAGCTTCGGCGCGCTCCTGGCCGGCCCGATGCACGGGTCGCCGGTCGAGGTGGACCTGCTGATCCGCACCGGCGGCGAGCGGCGCCTGTCGGACTTCATGCTGTGGGAAGCGGCCTACGCGGAGCTGCATTTCACCGAGCGGATGTGGCCGGATTTCGGCCCCGACGACCTGGCCGAGGCCGTGGCCGAGTTCGCCCGCCGCGAGCGCCGCTTCGGCGGTCTGAAGACGTCCGCGGTTCCTGCCGCCGCGTGAGCGCGCTTGACGGGTCCGGCCCGACGCGCAGAGGGTCCCCGGCATGATCGAGACCCTCGCGCAACGCCGTGTCCTCCTCGTCATCGGCGGCGGGATCGCGGCCTACAAGGCCCTCGACCTGATCCGGCGCCTGCGCGAGCGCGGCGCGAGCGTCTGCCCCCTGCTGACCGAGGGCGCGCAGGAATTCGTGACACCGCTGGCCGCCGCCGCGCTGGCCGGGGAGCGCGCCCATACCGACCTGTTCGATCGGGCCTCCGAGGCCGAGATCGGCCACATCAAACTAGCCCGTCAGGCGGATGCCGTGGTGGTGGCGCCCGCCACCGCCAACCTGATGGCCCGCATGGCCGGCGGCCACGCCGCTGACCTCGCGACGACGGTCCTGCTGGCCACGACCCTGCCGATCCTGATCGCGCCGGCCATGAACGTGCAGATGTGGGCCCATCCCGCCACGCGCCGCAACCGCGCGACCCTGGAGGGCGACGGCGTGCGGATCGTCGGCCCCAATGCCGGCAGGATGGCGGAGGCGGAGAGCGGCCCGGGCCGCATGGCCGAGCCCAACGAGATCGCCGACGCCCTGGAGCGGCTGCTGGGCGGGCGCTCCGGTGAGCAGGTGCTGGCGGGCCGCCGCGTGCTCGTGACCTCCGGACCGACCCACGAGCCGATCGATCCGGTCCGCTACATCGCCAACCGTTCGTCCGGCCGCCAGGGCCACGCGATCGCGGCCGCCGCCGCGCGGGCGGGCGCCGCCGTGACCCTCGTGTCCGGGCCGGTGGGGATCCCCGATCCGCCGGGCGTCGGCGTCGTCCGGGTCGAGAGCGCCCGGGAGATGCTGGCGGCCGTCGAGGCGGCACTCCCGGCCGACATCGCCGTCTTCGCCGCCGCGGTGGCCGATTGGCGCCCGGAGCGGGAGGCGGGCGCGAAGAAGATCAAGAAGGACGGCGCCGGTCCTGCGCCGATGCCGCTGGTGGAGAATCCCGACATCCTCGCCACGGTCGCCCGGATGCCGACGGGTCGCCCACCCCTCGTGGTCGGCTTCGCCGCCGAGACCGAGGCGGTCCTCGACCACGCGCGAGCCAAGATCGCCCGCAAGGGCTGTGACCTGATCGTGGCGAACGACGTGTCGGCCGAGGGCGGCGTCATGGGGGGTATCGACAACGCCGTTCACCTGATCGGCCGGGACGGCTCAGTCGAGTCCTGGCCGCGCCTCGGCAAGGACGAGGTCGCCCGCCGACTGATGGCGCACTTCGCCGGAATGCTCGCCGGGCGATACCGGCCCGAGACCTGACGCGGTTGAGGTCCGTCGGCGTCGCGCGGCCCGAAGGATCCGGACGCGCCAGCGCGAAGCGTCCCTGCCGGTCGATCTGTGCCGCCGCGCGGCGCCCGTGGGGCTCGGTCCCGACGCACCTGCGCCCGGTGCCGGACCTGCGCGCCATCGCTCAGGTTGAGGAACGCCGGCTCGCCCCTCCCGCGGGCTACCCGGAAGGGGCATGATCGCGGTGGCGATGAGGGGCATGGAGCCTGGCGCCGCCCTGTCGCTGGCCTGGACCGGCGCGAGCCGGTAGAAGGCCTGCCGACGGCCGGCGCGGACGGCGCCGGTCCCAGGGAGAAACCATGCCTCGCCTGTCCCTCATCACCGGAGCCGCGTTGATCGCCATGACCACAGCTGCCACTGCCGAGATCGTGACCCTGCCCTCGGGCCTTCGGTACCAGGACGAAGTCGTCGGGACGGGGCCGGAGCCGAAGGCCGGCCAGCAGGTCACCGTCCAGTACACGGGCTGGCTCGACGAGGGCGGCAAGAAGGGCAAGAAGTTCGACTCCTCCCGCGACCGCAACCAGCCCTTCTCCTTCCCGCTCGGGGCCGGACAGGTCATCAAGGGCTGGGACGAGGGCGTCGCCACGATGAAGACCGGGGGCAAGCGCACCCTGATCATCCCGCCACAGCTCGGCTACGGCGCCCGGGGGGCCGGCGGCGTGATCCCGCCGAACGCCACGCTGATCTTCGACGTCGAACTCCTCGGCGCGAAGTAACGGTCGGGCTGCGCGACGGCGAGAGGCTGGAACCATGCTGTTCGCGCAGCTGCCCGACGAGCTGTTCAAGCCGCTGGCCGCGTCGAGCCGCGGCTTCAACGCCGCCCTGCTCCTGCACCTGCACCGGCGCGTCCTCGGCGCGGAACCGGTCCGCAAGGCCGAACTACTCGCTGAGATCGGCGACTTCGCTGCCGGCTGGAGCGATCCGGAGGTCGGCGGCGACGAGCCGATCTCCGCCGACCCGGCCGAGCGCCGGGCGGCGCTCTACCGGCGCCTGCTCGAGACCGGCTGGCTGATCGAGCGCCGGGAGCGCTACGTGCCGGTGGTGGAATTCGACCCCGAGGCCCGCCTGCTCCTGGAGGAGCTGTCGCGGCTGGAGCGCGGCGAGACGCGCTCCTATGGCGGCGCCGTGCTGGAGGTCCTGGGGGGGCTGGAGAGCGCCCTGTCGGATCCTGGAAGTCGCTCGGAGGCCTTGTCGAACGCCGCTCGGGCCGCCGCCGCCTTCCTCTCCCACGTGCGCGGGCTCGCCGCCGGGATGCGCAAGGTCGAGGAGCGGATCCTGCGCGAGCCGGATCGGGCCAAGACCTTCCGGCTGTTCTTCGAGGAGTTCGTCGAGCGCCACCTGATCAGCGACTACCGGACGCTGCACACCCGCTTCAATCCGTTCCGCTTCCGCGCCAGCGTGGTCCGCGAGGCCGGCCGGGCGCTGCGCGACGCCCTCACGATCCGGGCCTTGGCCGAGGGGCTGATCCGGGAGGGGCGCAGCCCCGACCTCGACACGGCTCAGCGGGCGATCCGCTCGGATCTGGCGCAGATCCTCGCGGTGTTCGAGGGCCTCGACAACCATCTCGACGCGGTCGACGCCGTCGTGGCCCGCCTGGAGCGGCGGATCGGCGCGGCCCTCCACGTCATGGATCGGCCGGACCCCAGCGGCGTCGAGCGCGCCGCCGCGATGCTGCGGGCCATCGGCCTGTCGGAGATCGCGCCGACGGTGGCGCCCGATGTCGCGCTGCTGCGTCCACCGATCGGCCCCGCGCACCTTCAGGCGCCGCGGGCGCGCAAGAGCGCGATCGACGTCGAGCCCCTGCCCGATCTGGAGGACGATCCGGTGGTGGATGCCTTCGCGGCCGCCAAGGCGGAATTCCGCCGCCGCACGACCGTGACGCCCGAGAGCATGACCGCCTTCGTGGAGGCCCGGCTCGGCCGGGCGCTGACGCTGCGCGGCTCGCAGATCGCGATCACGGACGTCGACGATTTCATTGTGTTCCAGCGTCTGCGCGAGATCGACGTGCTGTTCGACGCCCGGCTCGGCGAGCGCTTCACCGTCGCGCGCCTGAACGGGCGCGTGACCAACGGCTGGCTCGACTGCCCGGATTTCGTGCTGGAGCGGCGGCGCGGTGCTTGAGGGTTTCCGCGCCATCATCGACGGCGACGAGCTTCCGCCGCCCGGCGCCCGGGCCCCGGACGCCGAGGAGCTGACCCGCGCCCTTCAGGTCCTGCTGAAGGGACAGGTGATCTACGCCGACACCCCGGGCATCGGCCGCTCCTACGAACTGGCGCGGCACTACGCGCCGTTCTTCACCGATTACTTCGCGTGCCTCGGCTACGCGCTCACGGTGACCCATCGCGACCAGATGGTGTCCCTCAGTCCGGCCGCGGACGCGCCGCGCCACGACATCGCCTCCGAGCGCCTGCGCAAGGACGAGACCCTGGTGCTCCTGGCGCTCCGGCTGCTCTACGAGGAAGGCCTGCGCGATCACCGGGCCGGCACGGACGGGATCGTCGAGTGCACCACCGACGAGATCGTCGAGAAGATCCGCACCGTGGCCCGCAACGAGCCGCCCGAGGAGGGCCGGCTCGCCGACATCCTGCGCCTCTACGCCCGGCGCGGCGGCCTGCGGCTGGGCGAGCGCGACCGGGTCGAGAGGGTCACGCCGCTCTCGCTCCTGCCGGGGCTGGCGGTGCTGGCCTCCGACGCGTGGCTGGAACGCCTGCGGGCCTGGACTGAGGCCGCGGAGGGATGAAACCGGCCGGCCGCGATCAGGCCGCCCGAACCGTCGCCAGGAAGCGCGCGACCTCGGAACCGAGCTGCGCCGCCTGACGCGACATCTCGGAGGTGGAGGCCAGGACCTGCGCGGCGGCCGCGCCGGTCTCTCCGGCGGCGCCGGCGACCCCGCTGACGTTGGCTGTGACCGATGCCGTACCGATCGCCGCCGCAGCGACGTTGCGGACGATCTCCTGCGTGGCCGCGCCCTGCTGCTCCACGGCGGCGGCGACCGCGGCCGCCAAGTCGCTGATCTCGCCGATACGGGCCGCGATACCCGCGATGGCCTGCACGGCCAGCCCGGTCGAACCCTGGATCTGCGCGATCTGAACCGTGATCCGCGTGGTGGCCCCAGCGGTCTGGTCCGCGAGGGCCTTCACCTCCGCGGCCACGACCGCGAAGCCGCGGCCCGCCTCGCCCGCGCGGGCGGCCTCGATGGTCGCATTGAGGGCGAGCAGGTTCGTCTGGCCGGCGATGGCCGCGATCGTGTCGATGACCTGTCCGACCCGGCGCGCGGCCGCGGAGAGATCCTGGACGAGGTGGGCCGTCGTGGCCGCCTCGCCGACCGCGGCCCTCGCCAGATCCGTGGAGGCGCCGACCCGACGGCCGATCTCGCCGATCGACGCGCCCAGTTCCTCGGCCGCCGCCGCCACGGTCGCGACGTTCGCGGAAGCCTCCTCGGCGCCGACGGCGGCGCTGGTCGACCGTCCCGCCGTCTGCGTCGCCGTCGCGCTCAGCCGCTCGGCAGTCGAGCGCAGATGCACGGTCGCGTCCGCGAAGGAGCCCGTGATTCCGCCGATGGCGGTCTCGAAGCGGTCGGCGAGATGCCGGGCCGCCTCCCGGCGCTGCGCCTCCGCGTCGGCGCGGGCCTGCGCGGCCTCCGCCTCCAGGGCGCGGGCACGCAACAGGTTCTGCTTGAAGACGTGGACGGCGGCCGACATGGCGCCGATCTCGTCCCGCCGACGCATCGACGGCAGCCGGCATGCCGTGTCCCCGGCGGCCACGCTGCGCATCGCCGCCGTCATCTGCGTCAGAGGCCGCGACACGCCCAGGAACGCGTACAGCATCGCGGCCGACGCGATGAACAGCGCGCCGATGAGGATGATCAGCGTCCACCGGAGGGCGCTCGCCTGGCTCTCCCGCGCCGCGCGGCCGGCTTGGTCGACGCGCCGGACGTGGAGGTCTGCCAGCGCGTGTGCCGCCGCCAGGGCCGCGGCGTAGCGCGTGTTCATTGCGCCCCGATAATAGGCCATGGCCTGCTCGCGCTGATCCACCGAGAACGCGCTCAGCCGGTCCCAGTCGTAGCGCTGCAGCTTCAGCTTCGCCCTCAGATCGTCGTAGAGGGCCTGCTCGTCGGGCGTGGCGACCAGGGCGCGGTAGGCGTCCACCTGTCTGCCGCGCAGCGCGATGAGCTCGTCGAACTCCTTCCGGCTCGCGGCGCGCTCCGATTCGGTGTCCGCCGTCGCGAACCGGACCGGCAGCAAGCGCCCGCGAACCACCAGCGCCTCGATCCCCTGAGCGGCATTCATGGATGGAAGGGCCGCGCCGAGCAGTTGTTCAAGGCGAAGATCGATGGACTTCAAATTGTAGGACGCGACGCCGCCCTGAAAGATCGCGGCCAATAACAGCATGAAAATGAGGGCGCTCAGCTTGTTGCTCAGTTTCATGCGCCGCGACTCTTCCGGGTTTGTCATTTGACTTGCATGATGCATGGCACCGCCAGGCTGACAAGGCGGTTTGTCGCGACCGGCGATTGCGCCCGTCTCCAGGGCGTGGCTTGCGCTTGCATACGCGGGCGAACCCGGCCAACAGGTCCGCCCATGTCCTCAGGAGCGGCCTAGCCCCACCCGCATCGTGTACGTTCTCACCGATATCGCCATCTCGAACTGGTACCTGATCCGCCGCGAGCAGATCCGGCTGCGCGGCGCCGCGGCCCTCGTCGGGCCGACGGGCGCCGGGAAGTCCACGATCTTCGACGCGGTCGGCACGGTGCTAGCCGGCAACAACGCCAGCCGTCTCGCGCTCAACGCCTCGGCCTCCGGGCGCAGCGCCCGCACGGTGCGCGATTATTGCCTCGGCTGGATTAGCGACCCGGCCGAGGGCGGACGCCCGACCCGGGAATCCTGCGAGACGGTGCTGGCCCTGGTCTTCGAGAACGCCGCATCGGGCCGGGTGGTCACGGTCGGCCTCGCGCTCGCGGCCCGGGCGGTCGAGCCGAAGGAGACGGTGCTGTCACGCTTCATCGCGGTCGGGCACCGGTTCGAGATCGCCGATTACGCCCGGACGGCCCCGGGGGGCAGCTTCACGGCCCCGTGGAGCGAGATCGCCCTCGACCTGCGCGCCAAGGCGGCAAGCTTCACCGAGTACCGCACCTCCGGCGAGCGCTTCACGGCCGACGTGCTGGCGACCCTGCGCGAGGGGGCGCCGGCGCCGGAGCCCCGCCACTTCCTGCGCAGCTTCGCCAACGCGGTGGCGTTCAAGCCGATCTTCGACACCAGCGCGTTCGTCCGCGCCTTCGTGCTCGATCCCGAGCCGCTGGACGTCGAGCGCGTGCGGCACTCGATCGCCAACTGGCGCCGCCTCCTGGAGACCATCGCAGAGCTGGAGAGCCGGCTGGCGCGCCTGCGCCGCCTGCGCGATCGCTACGACGCCTGGAGCGACGCGGTGCTCGACGCCGCGATCCACGAACTGCGCGCGGCGGGTGCCGATCTGCGCCGCCGCAGCCTCGACCTCGTCGCCGTCCGGGCGCGCCTGCGCGAGGGGACCGACACCCTGCGCATCGCCCGGGAGCGCGTCGCCGCGAGCCGCGGTCACGTGCGGGAGATCGACGGCGAGATCGCGGAGAAGAAGGCGCTCGCCGCCGCCAGCGCCGCGGAAGGGCGGCTCGCCGCCTCGACGCTGGGCCTCTCGATGCTGGACCGCGACCGCAAGGACCTGGTCGCCCGGACCGCCGACCTCGTCAGCCTCATCGGCCAGATGGGCAAGCTTCAGCCGGTCACGCCGATCCTGCGGCAGAGCTGCCCGCCGGCGGCCCGCCTCGCCGAGGCCTGCCTCCGTGCCGGGCTGCGGCGGGAAGCGCCGCCCGAGGAAATCCTGCGCCCGGAGGGGCCCCTGGCCGAATTGGTCGAGGGGCTGGGACGACTTCCCGAGTTCGACGAGGCGCTGGAGCGTGCCGCCGAGGACGCCGCTTTGAAGGCCCGCGCCCAGGAGAGCGAGGCCGAGCGCACCGCGCCGCGCACCGGCGCCGGTCCGACGGCGCGCCTGTCATCGGATACGGTGGCGTTCCGGGGCGAGCTGGCGCGCCGCGGCATCGAGGCAGTGCCGGTCTGCGAACTGGCCGAGATCGTGGATCCGGCCTGGGGGCCGGCCCTCGAGGGGCTGCTGGGGCGCGCCCGCGAGGCGCTGGTGGTGCCGCCCGACCGGCTGCACGAGGCGCTCGGCGTCCTGCAATACGGGCGCGACCGGTTTCACCGCTGCATCCTGGTCAAGACCACCGACACCGCCAAGCAGCGGGCACGCCGCTACGACGACGGGCCGCTCACGGTCATCGAGACGGCCGATCCGCACGCGGAAGCGTTCCTCGGCGTGCGGCTCGGGGGCTACGACCTCGCCCGCGACGATGCCGAACTCGCGCGCCTCGCCCGGGCGGTCGCGCCGAGCGGGCGCACCACCGCCGGCATGGCCTACTCGGTCACGCGCAGCGTCGATCTGCTGATGACCCGCGGCCACCGCGGGCCCACCGTCGACAGCCGCCGCGCCCACGAGATCGCGGTCGCCGAGGCGCGGCGCCTGCGGGGCGAGGCGGCGGTGCTGCGCGAGGCTGCCCGCACCGCCTCGGCGATCCGCGCCCGCATCGCGCGGGGCCTCGAAGACGTCGAGACGCTGCGGGCCGAGCTCGACGGCCTCGACGGACGGCGGCGCACCCTCCAGACGGAGCGCGCCGATATCGAGAAGCGCGACACCGCCGGGCTCGCTGCCGAGATCGCGGCGCTCACGGCGGAGCGGGGCGGCTACCTGCGGGAGCTGTCGGAGGAGCTTGAGCCGAAGCTCGACCGGCTGCTCGCCGACGAGGCGGCTCTGCGCGCCCGGCTGGTCACCATGCGCGAGGCTGCCCGCGCCGCGCTCTCGGGCCGTCGCGCGGCCCTGCGCCAGCTCATGAGTGGCGATGCCGCCAAGGTCCGCCTCGCGCGCTCGGAGCCGTTCCACCCGACGGTGATCGCGGAGGCGCGGACCGCCCTGGCGGGCCTCGATGCCAAGGCTGCCGGCTCACGGACGACGTCCGAGCGCGGCCTCGCGCGGGAGGCCGCGGAGGCCGCCCGCTCCCATGGGCGCGTGGCCGAGCGGGAACTGGCCGAGGCCTGCGCGGCGTGGCGGGTGGAGAATCCGCTTCACGCGGGCGACGCCCCGGCGATCGACGGGTTCGCCTGGGTCCGGCGGGAATACGAGGCCGTGGAGGGCCACGAGCTGCGGCGCTACCGGGCCCAGGCGGAGCGGGCCGTGATCGAGATGCGCCGCCTCATGACCGAGGATCTGCTGACGCGCCTCGCGGACCGGTTCGAACGGGTCCATGCCCGGCTGGAGGCGCTGAACGAGCGGCTCTCCGCCCGCAGCTTCACGGGCCAGATCTACGCCTTCGAGGCCGCGGTGGACCGCCGCTACGCCGCTGTCCACGCCCTCGCCACGGAGACGGCCCGCTCCCCGGAGGCCGCCCAGGCACTCCTCGCCGGCGAGGCCGAGGGTCCCATGGCGGCGGCGCTGGAGGAGATCACCGCGCTCATCGCGGGCGACGAGGAGGCGGGGCGCCTCGCGGATTACCGCAACTACTTCGTCTACGAGATCGGCATGCGCGACCGGGCGGGCAATCGCACCACCATGTCGGCGCGCGCCCTGCGCGGTTCCGGCGGGGAAGCGCAGGCGCCGTTCTACGTGGCGATCGCCGCGTCGCTGGCGAGCGCGTATTATCCGGGCGACCGGCCGGGGGACGAGCACCCGGGCCTGGGCCTGTGCCTGCTCGACGAAGCCTTCTCGAAGCTCGACGTGCGCAACAGCCAGGCGCTGGTCGATCTCTACAGGGCCTGGGGCCTGCAATTGCTGATCGCCGCGCCCGAGGACAAGCGCACCACGCTGACCGAGGTGATGGACACCATCGTGACGGTCTACAAGAGCCCCGATCTCAGCTCCGTCCGGATCGAGGCCGAGCATCCGCTGGAGGCGGCCCGACGTGCGCTGCACGCGATCAACCCCGATCAGGTCGGGATCGAGGGATACCGGCAGTCAGACGCGGCGGAGTGAGACCCGGCGAAATCGGTGCCCTACCGATGAGGCGTCGCCGGTGCGAAGCGCCACGGGCGGGCCCGGACTCCGGAACCGCCGTCAGTGCGGAACCCGGATACGTCGGCGCATCCGGATCCCGCGCGGCGCGGCCTCGGGACGACTTGGGCCTCCCTGCGGGCTGAGTTCCGCCACGGGCGCCGTGCGGCGGTCCCAGCCGGCCGATCGCGCACCGCCGTCCCCGGTATCCCCGATCTTCGACCGGGACGCTGTCAGTTCAGGTAGGTGCGGATCCAGTTCGGGGAGAGGATCTCGCCCTCCTCCGTGATGATCCAGGGCTGCTTGGCCGGGTCGGCCAGGGCGCCGGCGGCGGCCGCGATCGCCTCGCGCAGGGTGCCGTAGCGCTCGGGCTGCGCCAGTGGGGTGCTCGCCGGGGCCGTGCGCCAGATCGTCAGATCGGCCGGCCGTTCCAGAGCTTCGGTTTCCATGGGTACTCGTCCTTCCGAACCGTTTGGGACCGTTCAGATCGCCGCCGCCGAACGCAACCGGAGGGCGGCGGAGATGGTGGTTCTGAGCGTCAATGCAAGCATCTCTGCGGCATCTTTGCGGTCAATGTGGGCGGCTTCAGAAACCAGCCTTCAGCGCCTGGGCACCATAACAGGCCTGGTACGATGTTCCGTGTCCGTAAAGAGCGCTTAGATCCTACCGTGAACTTGCGAGAATTGTGGCTCCCGAATGATGACCATTCCGTTAGCCAGTCTGCGCCGCTCGCCGCCGTGCGCCAGGACACGTCTCGGGCACGCCGGCGACGGCGCCTCTCCGTGTTGACGCTCCGATCCTGAACGCGCACTTAAGGCTCCTGCCCGCGATGGGCTCGGGATCGGAGACATTCGTGCCGGATCGTACCGTGCGCATCGTGGTCGCCGCGGTTCTGGTCCTGCTGGCGCTCTACGTCGCCCAGCCCTACCTGCAGCCGCTGCTCTACTCGGCCGACGCGCCGCGGGCAGTGACGGCTCGCGGCGATCTGGCGCAATCCGAGACGGCCACGATCGCCCTGTTCGAGCAGGCGAGCCCGTCGGTCGTTCACGTCTTCGCGCAGGCCGCGGCGCAGAACCGCGACCTGCTCGACCTCGACGAAGGCAGCGGCGAGCAGAGCGGAACGCAGACGGGGACCGGCTTCGTCTGGGACGGCGCCGGCCACGTGGTCACCAACACCCACGTGGTCCAGAACGCGGCGCAGAGCGGCGGCTCCGTCTCGGTCCGGATGAGCGACGGCACCGTTGTCCCGGCAACCCTGGTCGGGATGGCGCCGTCCTACGACCTCGCGGTCCTCCGGCTCGGGCGGGTCACACGGATGCCCCCGCCGCTGGCGATCGGGACCTCGGCGGACCTCAAGGTCGGACAATCAACATTCGCGATCGGCAACCCGTTCGGCCTCGACCACACTTTGACCACGGGGGTGATCAGCGCCGTGCGGCGGCGAATGCCGACCAGCGAGGGGCGGGAACTCTCCGGCGTCATCCAGACGGACGCGGCGATCAATCCGGGCAATTCCGGCGGGCCGCTGCTCGATTCCGCGGGCCGGCTGATCGGAGTCAACACCGCCATCGTCTCGCCCTCGGGTGCCAGTGCCGGCATCGGGTTCGCCATCCCCGTCGACGTGGTGAACCGGGTGGTGCCGGAACTGATCCGGGTGGGCCGTGTGCGCAATCCCGGCATCGGGATCATCGCAGCGCAGGAGGCGGCCACGGCGCGCCTCGGGATCGACGGCGTGGTGATCGTGCGGGTCCTTCCGGGCACCCCGGCCGCCCAGGCGGGCCTGCGCGGCGTCGATCTGCAGACCGGCGATATCGGCGACGTGATCGTCGAGGCCAACGGGCGCCCGGTCCACAGGCTCGCCGACCTCACGGCGGCCATGGAAGAGGCGGGCCTCGGCACCTCTGTCACGCTGAAGGTCGAGCGCGGCGGGCGGGTGCGGCAGGTCCGGATCACCACAACGGACGTCGCGGAGAACCGCCGATGAAGGTCTGGCCGCTCGTCGCGCTCCTCTGCGCCGTCACGGGGGGCATCGCACCGGCTGCGGAACGGCCGCTGCGGTCCCGCCTCTGCCCGGACGATCTGCCCGAGGGCGTACGCCTGCCGCCGCCACCCGGTTGCGAGGCCGGATCCGACCAGGCGAAGCCGCGCCGGAGCGGGGTCTACGACCTCGGC
The DNA here is from genome assembly GCF_022829625.1 of Methylobacterium sp. E-046. Taxonomy (NCBI): domain Bacteria; kingdom Pseudomonadati; phylum Pseudomonadota; class Alphaproteobacteria; order Hyphomicrobiales; family Methylobacteriaceae; genus Methylobacterium; species Methylobacterium sp. E-046. The sequence goes on from NZ_JAKSYP010000176.1 coordinate 135,483, forward strand.
TACGGGACGACGGTGCAGATCGGCGGCCGGGTCACGGCCGCGTCCGGCGCGCGGCGCTGAACGATGGTGCTGTTCGCCGGCCTGCTCGCCTGCCTGACCCTGTGGTGGTGGTCGAAGAACAGCGGGGGACTCGGCCGCCGGTTGAAACGCGCCGTCGGCCGAGGCATCGGCGCGGCGCTGGGCACGAGGACGGGTACGGGGCTGGGCCCGGCGCGATGGCCGGCCTTCGGCGCCTTCGCACTGCTGGCCGCCGGCTTCCTCCTGCTCCGCGGCAACTTCGTCCTCGCCGCGCTTCTCGGTCTCGGGGGCGTCTGGATGATCGAGGGGCCGGCGGCGATGACCGCGCGCCTGCGCGGCCTCGTCACGCAGCCGTTCGGCCAACGGCGACGCGAGCGTCAGGAGCGCCGCGTCCGGACAGCGCTCCTCGAGGCCATGCTGCATCCCGACGGCAGCCTGCATACGGGCCGGGTCGTCGCGGGCCCGGCCGCGGGCGCTTGGCTCGACGCCATGCCCGTCGACGCGGTGATCGAGCTGCTGCGGCACTGCCGCCTGCGCGATGCCGCGGGCGTCGCGCTGCTAGAGCCGTATCTCGACCGCCGGGCGCCCGGATGGCGTGTAGACGCTGAGCGCGATCGAGACCCGGGGCCGCGCCGCGCGCCGAATCCAGGGGCGATGTCGCAGGAGGAGGCGTACCAGATCCTGGGGCTTCAGCGCGGGGCGACCGCTGAGGAGATCCGGGCGACCCACCGGTCTCTCATGAAGCGCGCCCACCCCGACCAGGGGGGGAGCGCCGAACGGGCGGCGCGCGTCAACGCGGCCCGGGACAGGCTTCTGAACCGACATCGCTAAACTCCACGCGCGTTGTCAGGGATCTACGGATCAACAGAGTCTCGGCCGCGGGCGGACATGCCGCGGCATCACCGGTCCGACGCGCACCTGCGTCGCGGAATTGTGTGGCGCTCAGCTCCGGGTCGCGAAGCAGCTGAAGCCGCTGCGCTTGAGGGCCGAGCAGGCCTCCTGAGCGGAATCCTGCTCCGCGAAACCCGAGAAGCGGGCCCGGAACAGGGTCGTTCCACCATGCTCGACCTTCACCGTGTAGGGGGCCGCCTTGGAGAGGCTGCTGCCGACTTTGGCGCGCGCCTCCGAGAGCATCGAGCGCGCCTTGCCCTCGTCGTCCATGGCGCCGAGCTGAATCACCCAGGCGGTGGGCACGACGCGGGCACCGGAGACCGCCTTCGGCGGCTCGTCGCGCTCGACCGACGCCACGCGGGCGGTCGACTTGCTCGCGCCCGGGAAGGGCGCCTGGGCGCCGCCCGTGCCGGCATAGGCCTGCGCGGCCTTCGGCAGGCCCTGCGGGCCGGGCTTCCAGACGCCGCCCGGGGTCGTGGTGGCCCTGGGCGCGAGGTCGAGGGGCTCGCCGGTGGTGCCGGTGGTCTCGACATCCTCATCGTCGGCCGAGGCGACCTGCGTGCGGGTCCGCGAGACCGCGTCGGCGACCACGGCGGGCCGTGCACGCTCGGCGACCTCGGTGACCGCCGGGGACGTCCGGGCGCCGGCATAGGCCCGCGGCAGGCTTGAGCGGACGAGGTCGGCCATGATCCGGTCGCGGCTCGCGCCGGATTTGCCGCCGAGGACGATCGCCACGATCTGGCGGCCCTCGGACTTCGCCGCGGTCATCAGGTTGAAGCCGGAATCCCGGGTGTAGCCGGTCTTGATCCCGTCGACGCCCTGGACGTTGCCCAGCAGGTGGTTGTGATTGCCGATCACCCGGCCGCGGAACGCGAAGGATCGCGTCTGGAAGTAGCGGTAATAGTGCGGGAACCGGTCCTGGATCGCGCGGGCCAGCACGGTCAGGTCGCGGGCTGTGGTGATCTGATCCGGGTCGGGCAGGCCGGAGGCGTTCGCGTAATGGGTCCGGCTCATGCCGAGGGCGCGCGCCTTGGCGGTCATCATCTCGGCGAAACGCTCCTCGGAGCCCGCGATGTTCTCGCCGATGGCGCAGGCCACGTCGTTCGCCGACTTCGTGACGATCGCCTTGATGGCGTCCTCGACCGAGATCGTCTGCCCCGGCCGGATCCCGAGCTTCGAGGGAGCCTGTGCGGCCGCGTGCGCCGAGATGGTTAGGTCCGAGTCGAGGGCGAACTTGCCGCGCTCCATCTGCTCGAACAGCATGTAGAGCGTCATGACCTTGGTGATCGAGGCCGGGTGGCGCAGGGCGTCCTCGTTGATCGCGTGCAGGGTCTTCCCGCTCTTCACATCCACCACCATGGCGGCGTAGGGCGGGTTGTAGCCGCCGCTGGCGCGCACGTGATGGTGATGCCGCCCGCGCCTCGCTTCGGCCGGCGCGGCCAGGGCCGTCAGGACCGCCGCGGCCGCCAGGGCGGCCGGCAGCGCGGGTATCGTCCGGGAGCGGCCTACTACGCTACGCATCACGCCTGATTGCCTCGCGAGACCGGTGCTGGCCGGTCGTGTCCCCTGCGTGGCCCCGCGCCGATTGCGTGGCCCCGCTGCATCATCGGAGAGTTAGGCAAGTGCAGTTACAGGCCCGTTAATGCCGGCGTTTTGAATACCGGATCATGCTGGCCTGAACGCGACTTGCCGGGCGCCGGGGCTGCGGAAGGCCGCTGAGGCCCGCGCCGTCCGTACCCGCGCCTGCGGAGCCAGGGTGACGCGTGACGACCCGGGGCGACCTGTGCCACGACGGGGCGACCGGGTCGGATCCTGGCCGCGATCCCCGCGCCCATCCGGCGGCCGCGCGGGGGCCGGCCGCCGGATGGGCGCGGCGGCCCTGCACCGGGGACAAGCTGTGCGGGGCGGACAAGTGCGCACAGGCGTCTGGCGAAGTCGGCTCACCGTCTGTAGATTACCGGCGGTGGAGCTGAGCGCTGCCCCCGGCAGGGCCCGGACAAGAACGCCCGCCAGGGCCGGCGACGCCCGCTCCAATCGAGGGATCGGTTCGACGCACATGACACAGGTCCCCATGCAGGGCACCGCGAGTTCGACGAGGAGTCTTCGGCCGGCGCGGACCGCGATCACGGCGTCCGGGTCGCGCACGCCGGGCGGCGACGACCGGTCCAACACCGCGATCATCACCCGCACGAAAACGCGGACGAAGCGGCCGAGCCTCTACCGGGTTCTCCTCCTGAACGACGACTACACGCCGATGGAGTTCGTGGTGCTGGTGGTCGAGCGGTTCTTCAACAAGAGCCACGAGGACGCCTACCAGATCATGATGCACGTGCATCAGAACGGGGTCGGCGAGTGCGGGGTCTTCACCTACGAGGTGGCGGAGACCAAGGTGACGCAGGTCATGGACTTCGCACGCAAACACCAACATCCTCTCCAGTGCGTTATGGAAAAGAAATAGGCGCCGCTCGCGGTAGGCACCCACACAGAGGCCAGCTTTGCCAAGCTTCTCACGCAGCCTAGAACAAGCCCTCCACCGCGCCCTGGCGCTCGCGGGAGAGCGCCGGCACGAATACGCGACGCTGGAGCATCTCCTGCTCGCCCTCGTAGACGACCAGGACGCGGCCGCGGTCATGCGCGCCTGCAACGTCGAGATCGACACGCTCAAGCGCAGCCTCGTCGACTACGTGGACACGGAACTCTCCAACCTCACCGGGGACGGCAGGCAGGACGCCAAGCCCACGGCCGGGTTCCAGCGCGTGATCCAGCGCGCGGTGATCCACGTCCAGTCCTCGGGCCGCGAGGAGGTGACGGGAGCCAACGTGCTGGTGGCGATCTTCGCCGAGCGCGAGAGCCACGCCGCCTACTTCCTGCAGGAGCAGGACATGACCCGCTACGACGCGGTCAACTACATCAGCCACGGCATCGCCAAGCGGCCCGGTGCGTCGGAGTCGAAGCCGGTGCGCGGCGCCGAGGACGAGGGCGCGTCCGAGCGTCCGAGCGACGAGGGCGATCCCCGCGGCGGCGCCAAGAAGAAGGGCGACGCCCTGGACGCCTATTGCGTCAACCTCAACAAGAAGGCCCGCGACGGCAAGATCGACCCGCTGATCGGCCGCGAGAGCGAGGTCCAGCGGACGATCCAGGTCCTCTGCCGCCGGCAGAAGAACAACCCCCTGCTGGTCGGCGACCCCGGTGTCGGTAAGACCGCCATCGCCGAGGGGCTGGCGCGCAAGATCATCCAGCACGAGGTGCCGGAGGTCCTGGCCGACGCGACGGTCTTCTCCCTCGACATGGGCACGCTGCTCGCCGGCACCCGCTACCGGGGCGACTTCGAGGAGCGCCTCAAGCAGGTGATGAAGGAGATCGAGGCGCACCCGAACGCCATCATGTTCATCGACGAGATCCACACGGTGATCGGCGCCGGTGCGACCTCGGGCGGGGCCATGGACGCGTCGAACCTGCTCAAGCCGGCGCTCGCCTCGGGCACGCTGCGCTGCATCGGCTCGACCACCTACAAGGAGTACCGCCAGTATTTCGAGAAGGACCGCGCCCTGGTGCGCCGGTTCCAGAAGATCGACGTCAACGAGCCGTCGATCCCCGACACGATCGAGATCGTGAAGGGCCTGCGCCCGTACTTCGAGGAGTTCCACAAGCTCAAGTACACGACCGAGGCCGTGAAGGCCGCGGTGGAGCTGTCGGCCCGCTACATCAACGACCGCAAGCTGCCCGACAAGGCGATCGACGTGATCGACGAGACCGGCGCCTCGCAGATGCTGGTGCCGGAGGCGCGCCGCAAGCGCACCATCGGCATCAAGGAGATCGAGGCGACCATCGCCACGATGGCCCGGATCCCGCCGAAGACTGTCTCCAAGGACGACGCGGTGGTGCTCCAGCACCTGACCGAGAACCTGAAGCGCGTGGTCTACGGCCAGCCGAACGCCATCGAGGCCCTGACCTCGGCGATCAAGCTGGCGCGTGCCGGCCTGCGCGATCCGGACAAGCCGATCGGCTCGTACCTGTTCGCGGGTCCGACCGGCGTCGGCAAGACCGAGGCCGCCAAGCAGCTCGCATCGTCGCTCGGCGTCGAGATGCTGCGCTTCGACATGTCGGAGTACATGGAGCGCCACACGGTCAGCCGTCTGATCGGCGCACCACCCGGCTATGTCGGCTTCGATCAGGGCGGCCTGCTCACCGACGGCATCGATCAGCACCCGCACTGCGTGCTGCTGCTCGACGAGATCGAGAAGGCCCATCCCGACCTGTTCAACATCCTGTTGCAGGTGATGGACCACGGCAAGCTGACCGACCACAACGGCAAGCAGGTCGATTTCCGGAACGTCATCATCATCATGACGTCGAACGCGGGGGCCTCGGACCTCGCGAAGTCGGCCTACGGCTTCACCCAGAGCAAGCGGACGGGAGACGACGTGGAGGCGATCAACCGCCTGTTCGCGCCGGAATTCCGCAACCGACTCGACGCGATCATCTCGTTCGGCCACCTGCCGAAGGAAGTCGTGGCCAAGGTGGTCGACAAGTTCGTCCTGCAGCTTGAGGCACAGCTCGCCGACCGCAACGTCACCATCGAGCTCTCAGACGAGGCCCGGGAGTGGCTGGTTGAGCACGGCTACGACGACGCGATGGGTGCGCGCCCGATGGCCCGGCTGATCCAGTCGACCATCAAGACGCCGCTGGCCGACGAGGTGCTGTTCGGCAAGCTCAAGGATGGTGGTGCGGTCCGCGTGGTGGTGCGCAAGCCGGAGGACGGCGAGGCCAAGGCCGGTGCCAAGGACGGCCTGGGCTTCGACTTCCCGGCTGGTCCCGTCACGCCCAAGCCCGAGAAGGACGTGACCAACGCTACCAAGCGCCACAAGCGCGCCAAGCCCCGCACCGCGTCCCGAAAGAAGACACCGAAGGACAACAAGGGCGGCGGCGGCAGCTCGGGTGGCGGCGTCCGGACCGTGCCGAAGGTGCCACTGGTGCGCGCCTAATGGTGTGCAGGCTGGCCGGCGGCCTTCCAGGCTAGGAGCCGCCGGTCTATGACCGCCGCCGCGACGCGTGCGCGCCGCGGCGAGGAGGCGCCCGATGACTGACAACCTGCACGAGGGACCCCTCCCCCCCGTCGCGCAGCCGGCGCCTCCGAAGAAGCTGACCCGGCGGGAGGAGCGTCGCCTTCGCCGGCGGCGCCGTCGTCGCGGCGAGGAGGTTCTCGCCTGGGTGCTCGTGCCCCTGATCTGCTTCGGCATCTATTGGGGCGTGAACGCCGGCTTCGGCTTCTTCGGCACGTCGCCGGGCCAGGTCTGGGACCAGCTGATGCAGGTCAAGGCCATGATGGAGAAGCGCTCGAGCAATCCCGGCGCGCGCGGCTAGCGCGTCGCCCCGTTCGGCGGCTCCGGGACGATCCCGATCGGAGGCGCCGTGAGATCCACCCGATTTCGACCGACCCGACGCTCGGTCCTCACATCCGCGTTTCTGGCCGCACCGGCGCTGCGCGCGTCGGCCCGTGGCTGCCCCGTGGTGATCGTCGGCGCCGGATCGGCCGGCCTGGCCGCGGCGGCCTCCCTGCGGACGGCTGGACGGAGCTTCACCCTCGTGGAAGCGCGGGACCGCATCGGTGGCCGCGCCTTCACCGAGCGGGCCCTCGGGCCGGATTGTCCCTTCGATGCGGGTGCCGAGTACATCCACTGGGCCGAGCGCAATCCCTGGGCTCCAATCGCCCGGCAGGCTGGCGCCCGCTTCGCCCGGGAGGACGGCTGGGCGCGCACCCTCACGATCGACGGCCGGCCCGCCTCGGATGCCGAGAAGGCCCGGCGTCGCTCGGGCTTCTCGGGCCTCGACGCATTGTTGGAACCCAAAGGGGCGGGCGATCCGTCGCTGGCCGAGGCGGCGCGCGTCGGCGGGCCGGACGCCGAGCAGGCGGCCGCGGGCTTGAGCCGGCTGTCGCTGGGCGAGGATCCCGATCGCGTTTCCGCAATCGATTATGCGCGCCTCTGGTCCGGTAGCGACCTGTGGGTCGACGGGTACGGAGACCTCGTCGCGCGGCACTTCGCCGATCTGCCGGTGAGCCTCGGCTGCCCGGTTCGGGCGATCGACTGGTCCGGACGGGACGTGCGGGTGGAGACCGCGCGTGGGGCTCTGACGGCCGCGGCCGTCATCGTCACGGTTCCGGTGGGGGTCCTGAGGGCGGGGGGGATCCGGTTCACGCCCGCCCTGCCCGACGCGGCGCTGGGCGCGCTCGATGGGCTGCGCATGGGCGCCTACACCAAGATCGGTCTGCGCCTCGACCCGGCGAAGGTCGATGCGGCGGCGCTCGGCGACGCGGTCTCACTCGCGACCGGCGGCCCGACTCTCTATTTCGAGATGAGTCCGTTCGGGCGGTCCCTGGCGGTGGCCAATCTCGGCGGCGATCTCGCCCGCGATCTCTGCCGGGCGGGCGAGCCGGCCGCCGTCGCGCTGGCCACGGAACGTCTCGGTGCGCTCCTGGGCGCGCGGGCGCGGGGCGCGGTGCTGGCCGGACGCCTCGCGGGCTGGTGGACGGATCCCCATGCCCGGGGATCCTATTCCATCGTGACGCCAGGCCACGCCGACGCCCGGGACCGCCTGCGCGAACCCGTCGGGGGGCGGGTGTTCTTCGCCGGCGAGGCCCTGGCCGGCGGCGGGGCCATGACGGTGGGGGGCGCGACCCTCGACGGCGAGCGCGCTGCCCGCGACGTGCTCAAGGCCCTCGGCACCTGAACCGCGCAGCAGGCGGGCTCAGCCCGATATCGCCCCGGAGAGTGCCGGCGCTCCGGCGGTCGGACCGCATCGGATCGCGGCCACGGCCAGGGGCTCCGCGCGCCCGCGCAGGGCGTGGGCACCGAGATCCTCGCGGGTGAATTCCGTGGGCAGCGGTCCGAGCCTCGCGAGCAGGTCGGCCGAGACGAGAACCCGGACATCAAGGCTCTTCGAGAGGGATTCGAGCCGTGCGGTCGTGTTCACGACGTCGCCGAAATACGCGATCTTGTGCCGTTCCAGGCCGATCTCCGCGGTGACGACCGGACCGCAATGGAGCGCCGCGCGGAATTCGGGCACCTGCCCGAAGCGGCTCCGCCAGGTGTCGGCGTCGGCGGCGAGGCGCTCCGCGAAATCGAAGACGCAGCGCAGGCATGCGGCGTCGCGCAGGCCCCGCTCCATCGTCCATGTGACCAGGGCCAGGTCGCCGATGTAGTCGTCGATGGAGCCGCGTGAGCGCGACACCGGCAAGGCCAGGGCGTTGAAGACCTGTCCGAGATAGGCCTGCGCGGCGTGGTCCCCGTGACGGTCGGCGAAGCGGGTCGAGCCGGCGACGTCGAGGAACAGGAAGATGCGCTCCTCGCGGATCGGCCGGTGGTACCGGCCGATCAGCAGGTTGGCGAACACGCCCGGTCCGATCAGGTCGCGGACACGAAAGACGAAGACCGCGAGGGCCGAGATGCAGAGGGCGTAGAGGAGGCCCGTGTCGGTCATCAGCATCGCGTTCCGCTCGCTGTACATGAACCGGAACAGGCGGTTCAGTACGGTGCTGGCGACCGCGTTCCCCGCGACGATCATCGCGATGTAGAGCGCCACCGTGGCGAGCAGGAAGAGCGGCGTCGCGAGCCCGCGGATCCGCTCGCGCAGGGCTGGCACCAGCAGGCGGCGCTCGTAGAGCATGATCGGGGTGCCGATGATGGCCCCGCGGATCGCCGAACCCGTCAGCGGTCCGACCTCGAAGAGGGCGCCGTAGAGCAGGCCCGCCAGGGCGCCGAGCACAGGCGCGACGCCGTAGAACCAGGGCCACCTGAAGCGCATCGGCGCGTCCTCCGCGGTCTGCGGCCGTCGCTTCCGTCGACGGCCGTCAGTCCAGGCGCAGGGCGTGGACGGAGAAGAGGGCCTCCGGATCGGTCCACACGGTCAGCCACGTCCAGCCGGCCCGTTCCGCGAGCGCACGGAACGTCGCGGCCGTGTATTTGTAGCTGCTCTCGGTGTGGATCGTTTCGCCTGCCGCGAAGGTGAAGGTGTCGGATCCGATAAGTACGGCCTGTTCCTCGCGCGCGACGAGATGCATTTCGATCCGCGACGCTTGCGAGTTGAACACCGCCCGGTGGGCGAAGGCGGCGGGGTCGAAACGTCCCGCGAGTTCCCGGTTGATCCGGCTCAGGAGATTGAGGTTGAACGCCGCGGTCACGCCGGCATCGTCGTCGTAGGCGGTCTCCAGGGTCGCGGGATCCTTCACGAGGTCGACGCCCACGATCATGTGGGCCCCCTGCCCCAGGATCCGTCCGAAGCGGCGCAGCAGGTCCTCGGCCTCCGCCGGCTCGAAGTTGCCGATGGTCGAGCCGGGGAAGAACCCGGCCCGCGGCAAGCCGTCGAGGCTCCCGGGCAGATCGAAGTCACGGGTGAAATCGGCTACCACCGGCTCGACGCGCAGGCTCGGGAAGTCGCCGCTCAGCGCCTCGGCCTGCGCGCGCAGGAACTCGCCCGAGACGTCGACCGGCACGTAGGCGGCGAGCGTGTCGAGATGCTCAAGGAGCCGGCGCAGCTTCACGGTCGAGCCGCTGCCGAACTCCACCAGCGCCGCCTGCGTCGGCAGCAGCGCCGCGATCTCGGGTCCGCTTCGGTCGAGGATGCCGATCTCGGTGCGGGTCGGATAATATTCCGGAAGCCGGGTGATCTCTTCGAACAGGGCTGAGCCGGCGGCGTCGTAGAAGTATTTCGGTGACAGCGCCTTCTGCGGCCGGGACAGGCCGTCTCGGACATCGGCCAGGAAGGCGAGCTCAGCCGTCTCCAGCGGAAAGGGGGTCGCGTCGGGGAATGTGGGCTTGATGGTCAAGGCGGCCTCCGGGGGGGGCGTCAGGCGGCGTCGGCGAGACGCAGGCCCGTGAACTGCCAGCGCTGATGTGGGTAGAAGAAGTTGCGGTACGGGATCCGGGCGTGACCGACGGGCGTGGCGGCCGACGAGCCGCGCAGCACGAACTGGTTGGCCATGAACTTGCCGTTGTACTCGCCCAGCGCACCGGGGAGCGGCCGGTAGCCGGGATAGGCGAGGTAGGCGCTGCGGGTCCATTGCCAGACGAGGCCGAAGGCGTCCGGCAGCTCGCCGTTCCGGGCCGCGACCTCCCACTCGAACTCCGTCGGCAGGAACCGGCCTGCCCAGCGGGCGTAGGCGTCAGCCTCGTAGTAGCTCACGTGGGTCACGGGGGCGTCGAGATCCACCGGACGCACGCCGCCGAACGTCATGGTGGCCCAGCCGTCCCCGTCCCGGCGCCAGTAGCCGGGGGCCTCCCAGCCTTCGCCGGGCCCGGCATACCACCCGTCGGAGAGCCACAGCTCGGCCTTGGCGTAGCCGCCGTCCTCCATGAAGGCGAGCCACTGACGGTTGGTGATGAGCGCCTTGTCGATCCTGCCCGCGGGGATCAGCGCCTCGTGCCGGGGCGATTCGTTGTCGAACGAGAACCCGTCGTCGTCATGCCCGATCCACGCCACGCTGCGGTCGAGGCGGATCTGGCCGGAGGGCGCAGAAGCGGCGGGGAATTGCCAATCCGGATCGTAGGCCGGGCCGAGCGGGTTCTGCGCGAACGCATGCAGGATATCGGTGAGAAGAAGCTCCTGGTGCTGCTGCTCGTGGTAGAGCCCGATCTCCAAGATCGGCAGCACCGCCTCCAATCCGCTTTCGGACGCCTGATCGAGCAGGGCTTCCACCGCCCGGTCGACATGCGCCCGGTAGGCCGTGACTTCCGCCATCGTGGGTCGCGTGATCAGGCCGCGCTGGATACGCGGCTGCCGGGGACCGGCGGCCACGTAGTACGAGTTGAAGAGATAGTGCAGCCGCTCGTCGTAGATCGCGTAGCCGGGCAGATGCTCGCGCAGCAGAAACTGCTCGAAGAACCACGTCACGTGCGCCCGGTGCCACTTGGTCGGGCTGGCATCGGCCATCGACTGGACCTGCTGATCCTCCGCGGAGAGCGGCGCGGCGCGGCGCTCGGTCTCGCCGCGGACGTGGCGGAAGGCGGCGATCCAGGCGTCGCGGTCGATCGGACGGGCTGTGACGGGCGGCGGCGGGAAGGCCGGCGCCATCTGCTCGCGCGCCTCGTCCGGGCGCAGTGCGGCCGTCGCTGCCATGACGATTGTCCCTTTTTGCCGGCTGAGCCCAGAACCATTTCCTTGTCCCGGGTTCGCGCGCAGAAGATATGCCCCCATCGTGCTGAAACAACCTCTGCAGCAAGGTCCGTCCTCCGACGGGCTCGGCGTGCAGTTCGCCCCGACAGCGCCGCGGTTAACGGGAACGGTTGGGGATCGCGGGTCTTTCTGTCGCCGCAGTGAGGCAGCCTTAACCCTCACGGCCGAGATTTTGGGTTGCTCGTTGAGGAGTCCGGGGTTCTCTCATGCGGATCGATCTGATGGCCGGGGCCAGCTTGTCCGCCGCGGCGCTGCGTGCCTCCGCCGAGCCGACCATCCTGGTGTTCGATTCCGGGCTCGGCGGCCTCACCGTCCTCGACGCCGTCCGCCGCGCCCGGCCCGACGCCCGCTACGTCTATGTCGGCGACGACGCGGCCTTCCCGTATGGCCGCCTCGGCGAGGCCGCCCTCGTCGCCCGCGTGCTCACCGTGATGGAGCGGCTCGTCGCGACGCACCGGCCCGACCTCGTGGTCATCGCCTGCAACACCGCGTCGACCCTGGTCCTTCCGGCCCTGCGCCAACGCTTCACCACACCCTTCGTCGGCGTGGTGCCTCCCATCAAGCCGGCGGCTGCGGCGACGCGCTCGCGCCTCGTCTCGTTGCTGGCCACGCCCGGGACCGTGGCGCGTTCCTACACCCACGACCTCATCGCGACCTATGCCGGCGCCTGCGCGGTGACCCTGGTCGGCTCACAGAACCTCGCCGGGTTCGCCGAGGCCGAATTGGCCGGCGCCCCCGTGGACGATGCGGCGCTCGCGGCCGAAATCGCGCCCTGCTTCGTGACCGACCCGGATGGCCGGCGCACCGATGTGATCTGCCTCGCCTGCACGCACTACCCGCTGCTGCTGCCGCGCCTCGAGGCCCTCGCGCCCTGGCCGGTGATCTGGATCGATCCGGCGCCCGCCATCGCCCGGCGCGTCGTGCAGCTGATCGGCGCGCTGCCGCGCGATGCGGATCGGCACGGCTTCGCGCTCGGCGCCTTCACGGCCGGAACCTGCCTCACCACCCCGTTGCGGGATGCCCTCGCGGCCCGCGGGATCAACGAGGTCGCCATCGAGGCGGTGCCGCTGCCCCTTCAATAGCCGCCCGGCCGGGTTCGACCGATCGGTTCGGCCCTGCAATCTTTCGAGGCGGGCGGATGCGGTCTTTGATGGCCCGAAGTCAATAAAACGCGAATCTGCGAAAGGCCGATGGCGCTAAAAAGCTTCAGTGCTGGCGGCTGTGCTGATCTGCGGCGCGTCGTCGCCGGTTCTGACCTGCGGCGACGGTGAGGCACCGATTTCCTGCGGCGACCCGAGCCCGAACGGTTCAGCCTCCTGAAGGCTCGGTCGCGTGGACCGAACCCACACGGCCGACAAGGCGCAGGCACTGCGAGCTGTCACCGACGGTGCGCGGGGATACCGGAAAGCCGGCGCGTATATGTTCTGCGTCGGGCCCGATGGCGTCATGAGCACGCGTTCCAACCCCGTCCTCAGGGGGCGCGATCCGCATGACCGGACCGGCAACCACTCCGTCCGGACGATGATGGACGCCGCGGGACCCGGCCGGATCTCGGTGATCCGCTCCCTGTTCCCTACGCTCGGCAGCACGGTCGAGGAGCCCAAGACGACGTATTGCACCTGCACCGGCGATCAGACCTGCGGAGTCGGCGCGTACGGCACCGACATCGTCGCGCCCGCGATCGCGAGCCCGGACGGGTGGATCGCCCTCCTTCGCCAGAGGCTCGACGCGAAAATTCCGCGTGGCGCCCATGCGGACTGGATCGCTTTCCTGGATGCGCGCAACGCGCAAGGTGACGAAAAGGCGTTGGCGATCGCTCGGGCGTGTCGCGACCTGCAATTCACCGCGACCGCTCTGGGGCAGGTCGAGGCCGGATAGACGGGGCCGCCTGAGCCGTCACCCCTGACCTCACGGAGCGCCGGGCTTACCCGTCATCGAGATCGCCGCGACCCGCTCGCCCGAAGCGTCAGCCTCATTGGGCACCACCAAGTGGACGAAGAGCATCCCGGCGGCGACGATCAGTGCGAGCGCAACGATGCGCCACAATTCCAGAATCGGTTCCTGAGGCGTCTTCGTCTCGCTCTGCATCACGTCTCCTGCCTGCCTCCGCGAACCCGGATGGGACACCGGGAGGATGAACGCTTCGTAAAAACCGCCTCGACGCTCCGGCCTTGGTCATCCCGCTACCGAAGCGCGATCATCGGCGCGGAGCAGCCCGCGGAGCACCGGGGTCGGGTTGCCCGGGAACATCTTGCGAAAACTATGATCCGACGCGCGGTGCCCTCCCCCGCGACGATGGCCGCGCGTTCGGGATGGAGGGGGTCCCGCGTCCCGCAACGACCACCGGGAAACCGATGGCTGACCCTAAAGGTGAACCGGATCGCCTCCCCCGTGCCGCGGGCCGGAGATGGCCGATGCCGGATCCGGCGCGCGGTGCGTCATCGCACAGACGCGTCGCGGGAAGCGCCCGGCCGGAAGGCTCCGCACGTGCCATGCTGTCAGCCGCCCGGATCGCCCGGTCCGCGCGCGGACTCTGACCGGTCCAGCGTCCTCAAGACCGGGTTTCCACAGCTGAGTCGACTACGATATTGTAGATCGCGCCGACAAAAGGCGCGTGTCCAGATTCGGCCGCAATTGCAGACGGTTTTCGACCCAGTCGCGCCGATCGCTGGTCTGGGGTGTCCGATGTTCGAGAGCTGGTTCGTGGGTCCGGTGCTCGTCGCGCTGATCAGTACGGCGATCGGGGTCGCGATCGGCGCCAGCCGGCCAGCGCCCGTCCACCGGAGGGAGGCCGCGGAGGCTCGCCTCTTCGACCAGCGTCGGGTCTTCGGACGCAAGCGGGGCTGGCGTCGTGCGACCCGCGCCGCCCGGGGCCTCGGCCTGTTGCCGCTCCGGTGAGCCGCAGATCCGCCGCGACGACCCGATATCGCCGGAGCGTCGTGGATCGGTCCGGCCGCTTGCGCAGTTGTGCCTCCCGGTAGCCGTTCGGCTCGACCGGCACGACGATCCTCTGGACCCGGAACACGACATGCTGGCTTGGTTCCGCGCCCTGATGCCGAAGGAGGACCGCTTCTTCGGCCTCTTCGAGCGTCATGCCGCCACCCTGGTCGACGGTGCGATCGCGCTTCGGGCGCTCCTCGACGGCACACAGGATGTCCCGGCGGCCTGCGCGGCGATCGCGGCCCATGAGGACAAGGCCGACGCGATCACCCGGGACGCGCTGCTGGCGGTCCGCCGCACCTTCATCACGCCGTTCGACCGCGGCGACATCCAGGCCCTGGTCGGCTCCCTCGACGACGCCATCGACCAGATGCTCAAGACCGCCAAGGCCGTCCAACTCTTCGAGGTGACGGCGTTCGAGCCCGCGATGCGCGAGATGGGCGCGGTCATCCAAGAGGCCGCCCAGGTCACCGCCGAGGCGATGCCGAAGCTGCGCGCGCTCGGCGAGAACGCGACCGCGCTGAACGCGCTGACCGAGCGCGTCATCGAACTGGAAGGCCGCGCGGACGACCTGCACAATGCCGGGCGGAAGGCGCTGTTCAAGGCGTCGGGCCGGGATCCCATGGCGTTTTTGGTCGGATCTGAACTGTACGATCATCTGGAGAAAGTCATGGACCGTTTCGAGGACGTGGCGAACCAGATCAGCAGCATCGTGGTCGAACACGTCTGAGCCGCGGGCCGCACGCGTGACCCTCCTCATCGTCCTCATCGCCCTGGCCCTGCTCTTCGACTTCCTGAACGGGTTGCACGATGCCGCGAATTCCATCGCCACCATCGTGTCGACCCGGGTACTGGCGCCCCGCTACGCGGTATTCTGGGCCGCGTTCTTCAATTTCGTGGCCTTCCTGGTGTTCGGCCTGCACGTCGCCGGCACGGTCGGTTCCGGCATCATCGATGTCGGCGCGGTGGACGACCGCGTCATCATGGGGGCGCTCGGCGGCGCCATCTCGTGGAACCTGATCACGTGGTACGCTGGCATCCCGTCATCGAGTTCGCACGCCCTCATCGGTGGCCTGCTGGGCGCCGGGATCGCTAAGGCCGGAACGGGCGTGATCGTCTGGCACGGCGTCGTCGCCACCAGCGCTGCGATCGTCCTGTCGCCCGCCCTCGGCTTCGCCCTGGGTCTGATGCTGATGCTGGCGGTCTCGTGGATCTTCGTCCGCTCGACCCCGCACGCCGTCGATCGGCTGTTCCGGGGCATGCAGTTCGTCTCAGCGTCGCTCTACTCCCTCGGGCACGGCGGTAACGACGCCCAGAAGACCATGGGCATCATCGCCGCGCTCCTCTACGCCCACGGCGAGAGCGGGAGCTTCCATGTTCCACTCTGGGTCGTGCTCTCGTGCCAGACCGCCATGGCGCTCGGCACCCTGCTGGGCGGGTGGCGCATCGTCCACACGATGGGATCGAAGATCACGCGGCTTTCGCCGATGCAGGGCTTCTGCGCGGAGACCGGCGGTGCCGTGACGCTGTTCGCCGCGACAGCCTTCGGGATCCCGGTCTCGACCACCCACACCATCACGGGGGCGATCGTGGGCGTCGGTGCGGCCCGCCGGGTCTCGGCGGTCCGCTGGAACGTCGCGCAGGGCATCGTGGTCGCCTGGGTGATCACGATGCCGGCCGCCGCCCTCGTCGCCGCCCTGACCTACGTGGCTTCGGGTTTCGTCCTGCCGTGAAGCGGCCGGGCGACGCCCGCAGGACGGGAAACCGGATCCAGATCAGGCCGAGTTCGGCGACCAGCGGCGGTCATAGGGGCCGGTGAGGAAGCCGGCCGGGCAGGACACGCCCGGACCTAGCTATAACCCCGCGGCCCGCCCGTGCGACCGCCTGCGCGACGACCGCCAGGCGCGTAGGGGCCGCGGCTGCCATCGACCCGGATGATCTGCGCATCGCCCGGTCCGGTGGACACCGCATCCTTCACCGGCGGCAGGGCCGAGGCCGTGCCCAGGAAGGCGACCACGAGCCGGCTAGGCGCGCGGCCGAGAACGTGGCCGGAGCGGAAACCTGCATCATCGATCTGTTCCCTCGGCGCGAGTCGCGGGAACACCGGCCGGCCCCTGCCCTCGTCGCGCCGGCACGGCGGTCTTGCCGACGGTCGTGCCGGCGCGACGCGTGAGCGAAGCTTCGCCCGGGCCTTCTCCGCGGATGTTACCGGGGTGCACCGGTGTGTCACGCTTGGTCGCGCGGCCGCGTCGACGCTCAGGCCAGGACCGGGACGGTCAGGGCGAGCCGTGCCCGACCGCGGGCGTTCGCCTCCGCCACCACGGTGTCGCCCTGCCTATCGCTGTGCGGACGAAGGGACCGGCGGTTCACGGCATGGACGGTTCGGCCGCGGGTCCAGGTGGGGAGCCGTTGGCGCGCCAGCACACCGCGGGGGCGACACGGACGCCGCTATCCCCGATGGCTACAGGTGCTTGAGGCCGTAGCTGTTCAGGAGAGGCAGCAACTCGTCGCGCGCCCGGATGCGGTGCTGGCGCGCGGCGTCGAGGGCTTCGACGGGGTCTGCCGCCCGGATCGCCCGGGCGATGCGACGATGCTCGGCGATCGAGGCGTCCAACGCCCGGCGCAGGTTGAGGGTTAGCATGCGCGCCCGATGCGATTGATCGTTGATGGCCTGCACGATCCGGCTCATCCGACCGTTCCGCGCGTGCTCGATCAGGGCCGCGTGGAACGCTCCGTCCGCCTGTCCCCAGGCCGGAAGGTCGCCGCCTGCATGCGCGTCGGCCATCGCGTCCGTGTGGGCGTCGAGCGCCTGCGCGGCGGCCAGGCGCTCGGGCTCGGGAAGCGCCGCGACCAGTTCGGCGGCGCGACCGTCCATCGCGATGACGACGTCGTAGATCTCACGCATGTCGTCCGGCGCCAGGGCCAGGATCAGGATACCCTTGCGCGGCAGGACGCGCACGAGACCGTCCTCCTGCAGCCGGATCGCAGCTTCGTGCACCGGTGTCCGGCTCATGCCCAGCCGCAGGGCGATCTCCTGCTCGGAGGCCTGGTACCCGGGAGCGAAGCTGGCGTTACGGATCGCGGCGCGCATCGCCGCGTAGGCATCGTCGACCAGCGAGGTGCGCTTCTCGCCTGCGTCGGCGCCAGTCCGTGCGTCCGGATCCTTGCTGGGCTGTGCCCGCGTCATCGACCGTCTCCCCCGACGCCGCAGCCCTATCACCGTCGGACGCCGCCGCGGAACATTGATTGACAGCTCGCCACGGCGGATTTAGCGATATTCAAGCTTGCATGGAAGATGGCGCGCAAGTCTGAACGGCGCGCCCGCCAACGGGAGGATACGATGGACGGCTCGCTCGAGCAGGCCACCATGCGCCGCGTCGCATGGCGCCTGATCCCCTTCATCTGCCTCCTCTACTTCATCGCTTTCATCGACCGCGTGAACATCGGCTTCGCGGCCCTGACGATGAACAAGGATCTCGGATTCTCGGCCACGGTCTTCGGTTTCGGGGCCGGCGTGTTCTTCTTCGGATACTTCCTGTTCGAGATTCCCTCGAACATCATCCTCGACAAGGTCGGCGCGCGGCTCTGGATCGCCCGCGTGATGGTCACGTGGGGCTTCCTGTCGGGGGCCTTCGCCTGCATCCAGGGAGAGACGAGCTTCTACGTCCTGCGCTTCCTGCTCGGTGCCGCCGAGGCCGGATTCTTCCCCGGCATCATCCTCTACCTGAGCTACTGGTTTCCGGCCCGCTACCGCGCCGCGGTGGTCTCGCTCTTCATGACCGCCGCGCCGATCTCGGTCCTGCTGGGCTCGCCCCTGTCGAGCCTGCTCTTGGAGATGGAGGGGCTCCTGGGCCTCCACGGCTGGCAGTGGATGTTCCTCATCGAAGCCGTGCCGGCCGTCATCCTCGGCATCGCGGTGCTGTTCTACCTCACCGACCTGCCCGAGAAGGCGACGTGGCTCGCCGACGACCAGCGAGCTTGGCTCGTCGCCGAGATGGAGGCCGAGCGGGCCGGCAAGCAGGCCAGTGCCCGGCACAACATCCTGAGCGGGCTCGCCGATCCGCGGGTGCTCGCCCTCGCGCTCATCTATTTCGGCACCTCGGCCGGGCTCTACACGCTGGGCATCTGGGCACCGCAGATCATCAAGGGCCTCGGCCTGTCGACGATGACGGTGGGCCTGCTCAACGCCGTGCCTCCCACCGTGGCGGTGGTGGCGATGGTCCTGTGGGCGCGGCACTCCGACCGGACGGGCGAGCGGACGTGGCACGTGGTCATCGCCTGCCTCGCCGCCGCCCTCGGCCTGATGCTGGCCGGAGGGGCCACCTCGGTGATCGCGGTCGTCGCCGCGCTCAGCCTCGTCAATGTCGGCATCAGCGCCGCGAAGCCCCCGCTCTGGGCGATGCCGACCATGTTCCTGTCCGGCTCGGCGGCGGCGGTGGGCATCGCGACCATCAACGCCATCGGCAATCTCGGCGGCTTCGTCGGCCCTTGGGCGATCGGCTGGATCAAGGACCGGACCGGCAGCTTCACGGGCGGCCTGATGTTCGTCGCCGGTCTGCTCGTCCTGTCGGCGGTCGTCACCCTGGTGGTCGCCCGCGCCGGACGCCGCGCCGCGCCCGCGCCCGCCGTCCTGCGCTGAACCAAGTCCACGTTGGCCCCCTTTCGTTCGCAAGGAAACCTGACATGACGAAAACCTACACCATCGCGGCCATCCCGGCGGACGGGATCGGCGTCGAGGTCATCGCGGCCGGCATCGAAGTGCTCGACGTGCTGGCCGAGAAGACCGGCTCGTTCGCGTTCAAGTTCGATCACTTTGACTGGGGGTCCGACTACTACAAGAAGCACGGCGTCATGATGCCGGCCGACGGCCGCGAGCAGATCCGGAACCACGACGCGATCTTCTTCGGCGCGGTCGGCGCGCCGGACGTGCCCGACCACATCACGCTGTGGGGCCTCCGGCTGGCGATCTGTCAGCCCTTCGATCAATACGCCAACGTCCGCCCGACTCGGATCCTGCCGGGCATCACCAGCCCCTTGCGCAACGTCTCGGGACCGGAGCTCGACTGGGTGATCGTGCGCGAGAACTCGGAGGGCGAGTATGCCGGCGTCGGCGGCCGGGTCCACCAGGGTCACGCCAACGAGGTCGCCACCGACGTGTCGATGATGACCCGCTCGGGCGTCGACCGGATCATCCGCTACGCGTTCGAGCTCGCCCGGTCCCGGCCGCGCAAGCACCTGACGGTCGTGACCAAGTCGAACGCCCAGCGCCACGCCATGGTGATGTGGGACGAGATCGCCGCCGAGGTCGCCGAAGACTTCCCCGACGTGACCTGGGACAAGATGCTGGTCGACGCCATGACCATGCGCATGGTGACGAAGCCCGAGACCCTCGACACCATCGTGGCGACCAACCTGCACGCCGACATCCTGTCGGATCTCGCGGCCGCGCTGGCCGGCTCGCTCGGCATCGCGCCGACCGCCAACATCAATCCGGAGCGCACCTTCCCGTCGATGTTCGAGCCGATCCACGGCTCGGCCTTCGACATCACGGGGAAGGGCATCGCCAACCCGGTCGCGACCTTCTGGACCGCCTGCCAGATGCTGGAGCACCTCGGTGAGCCGGCCGCGGCGGCCCGGCTGATGCGCGCGGTCGAGCGCGTGACCGCCGATCCGAACCTGCACACCCCCGATCTCGGCGGCAAGGCGACGACCCGCCAAGTGACCGACGCGGTCATCGCGGCGATTCGCGGCGACAACGCCTGAGGCGGTCGGGCCGGAGGATGCCGTCGACGCGGGCATCCTCGCCCTCGTCGCGGGATCGGCGCGGCGTCGGACCGGGGGCCGGACGCGGAACGGCGCCGGTGCCGAGACCCGTTCCCCTGACGCTTGCGCGCGGTCGTATCTTGTATTCGGTTCCGCTCGTTTCACCCCGTGCGGCCGGCCACTAGGCTGTCTGAAGCCGCGGCCGCCGCACGCATGGCTGGCCCAGAGCACCGGGAGGACGCCATGATCAAATCGGACCTCAGCCGCCGTCGCGTGCTCGGAAGTGCGGCCGCTGCGGCGGTGGGCGTCTCCCTCGGCCTGGATGACCGACCGGTATCTGCCCAGCACGCCGTCCGCTATTCCGCCGGCAGTGCTGCGCCGACATTCCGGGTTCCGCCGAACACCGCCGATTGCCACTTCCACATCTACGACAACCGATTCCCGCCGGCCGCGGGGGGGCTTCCGGCGCCCGACGCGTCGCCGGACGACTACCGCGCCCTGCAGGCCCGGCTCGGCACCACGCGCGGCGTCGTCGTGCAGCCCTCGCTCTACGGGACCGACAATCGACCGACCCTCGAAGGCATAGCCGCCCTCGGTCCGAACTTCCGCGGCATCGCCGTGGTGAACACGTCCGTCAGCGACGCCGAGCTGAAGCGGCTGCACGATCTCGGCATCCGCGGGATCCGTTTCAACCTCGCGCAGGCCGGCGCCACGACCCTCGACATGCTGGAGCCCCTGTCGCGACGGGTCGATGCCCTCGGCTGGCACTGCCAGATCAACATGCCGGGCGACAAGATCGCGGCGGCGGCCGATGCGTTCCTCAAGATCCGCGGCACGCTGGTCTTCGACCATCTGGCCCACTGCCCGCAACCGGCGGGCATCGAGAGCGACACGTTCAAGCTGATGCGCCGGCTCCTCGACCAGGGAAACACCTGGGTCAAGCTGACCGGGCTCTACGCCGATACCAAGATCGGCCCGCCGGGCTACGCCGACACCGTCGCCGTTGCGCGCGCCTTCGCGGCCGCAGCACCGTCCCGCTGTGTCTGGGGGACCGACTGGCCGCACCCGACCGAGAGCCAGTCCAACAAGCCCGACGACGCCGTGCTGCTCGATCTGTTGCCGGCGATCGTGCCGGACGAGGCCACCCGCACCCGCATCCTGGTCGACAACCCGGCCGAACTCTACGGCTTCCCGAAATCCTGATCCGGTCAGGCCGGAAGTGCCCGCGCTTGTCCGGCCGAGGGATCCCGGAATGAGGTGAAGCGGTCCGGCTCGTCGAGGGGCACCTCCAGGGTGCAGCGGACACCCTCGCGCCGGAAGGTCAGGTCGACGGTTCCGCCGAGTTCCCGGCTGATGCCGCCGGAGATCAGGCGCGTGCCGAAGCCGCGGCGCTGCGGTTCCGCGACGGGTGGACCGCCGCTCTCCCGCCACTCCAGCGCCAGCTTCCGGGGGCGCGCACCCGTGGGGCCGTCCGCGGTGAGGATGCGCCACGTGATGTCGATCCGCCCCCCTTCGGCGGCGAGCGCCCCGTACTTGGCGGCGTTGGTGGTCAATTCGTGGATCGTCATGCCGAGCGCCAGGACGTAGCGGGGCGGCAGTTCGAGGTCGGGGCCGGACAGCCCGAAGCGGCTGGGCTCCGGCGTCTCGAAGGGTTCGAGGGCGCTCTCCAGCGCCGCCCGAAGGGAAGCTCCGCTCCAATCGTCGCGCGAGAGCAGATCGTGGGATTTCGACAGCGCCAGGATGCGCCCCTCCAGGCGCTCCCCCCGGTCGTCGTCGCGTCGCCCCTGCCGCGCGAGGGACTGGACGGTCGCCAGGGTGTTGCGCACCCGGTGATCCAACTCATGCAGCATCAACGCCTGCCGGTCCTGAAGGCGGCGGCTCCGGTCGATCTCCGCGCGCAACTCGCCTTCGTGGGTCTGCAGCGCGGCCGCCATCGCGTCGAACGCCTGGCCCAATTGCCCGAACTCGCCTGGACCGGTCAGGCCGCTGCGCGCGTCGAGCGCACCGGCCCGCCATGACGCCGCAGCCTGGAGCAACCGCCGGACCGGTTGCCGGATGAAGGCACGCCCAGCCAGCAGGGCGGCCGCGATCGCCAGGGCGGCACCGAGGCCGATCAGCACCAGACCGCGCCGCGTGGCGGCGTCGATGTCGGCGAAGGCCGTGGCCGGCGAGAACGCCACCGAGACCGTGATCGAGTCGAGGTCGTCCGGACTCGACTCGGCCACGGCCGTGATCCGCGGATTGCCGTTGAGGCCGGGCAGATCCGCCACGTCACCGCGGTGGCGGGTCAAGGAGTCCCAGAACGGCGGCGGCAACGCCTTGCCCACCCATTCGTCGTGGCCCGGCAGCCTCACCAGGACCGTTCCGTTTCGGTCCGCTACCGTCAGGGTTGCATCGGGGGGCAGGCCGGCCGCGGCCTGGCGCGCTGCCAGATAGCTCAGGTCGATGCTCGTGAGCACGATGCCGTCGGGTTGACCGCCCACGCCGGGGATGGCCACCGCGAACTGGATGGTCGGCCTCCGGGTCACGCGTCCGGACACCACGTTGCCGACCGCGAAGGCCCCCGTGCGCATCGCATCCTGGAAGTAGGACCGGTCCGCGATCGTGTAGGCGCCCGGTGACGACCCGAGGGTGTTGCAGCGGATCTTCCCGTCCGGGTCGGCGACCCCGAAGAAGAACGAGCCGGGGACTTTGTTGACGACGCGGCGGAGGTAGGCCGTGCAGGTCTGCGGGTCCCGGTTCCGGACCTCCGGCAATTCGGACAGGATGCCGAGGATCTGCTGGGCGCCGCGCCCGTACTGCCCGAGGTCGGCCGCGACCCCGCGGGCGGTCCGCATGGCCTCGCTGCGAACCGCCGCACCCCGCGCGGTGCGCAGGGCGTACTCGTTGTAGCCCTGGATGGCGAGCGCCGGCACGAGTGCCAGTCCCACGAGCCCCACGATCCGCTTCGTCAGTGACATCGAGGGCGCCGTCCTCCTCCCGGGTACCCTCGCCGCGCGTACCGGGACCCCGGCGCGCAGATAGGCGGCGTCGGTCATTCGGAAAGCGCCCATGCCTGGACGGGGGCGGGAAAACCAGAGCCGTTCTCGCTATGCTCGGTTGTGCGGGACTTGCGTCGTGTCCCGGACGCTCCGGCCTCCCGACCGCCAGCCCGGCCTCGACGCCCATCAGCGTATCGGCCGTGACCCATCGCGGCGAGCACGGTTCGCGGCGGTTCAGGGCCCCGCGGCGTGTCACGCCCCCGTCATCGCCTGATGATAGGGACCGATCCACGGCGAAATCACCAGACCCTATGCCGCCACTCAGCCCGCTCGGCATGTCCGTGCGGGCTCTTGTGCGTGTGCCGCGGCCTTGACCCGGGCCTTGGGACGCAACCGTCCATTCGTCGCGGGGCGGGCGAGGCCTCCGATCCGTCCGGCGTCAGCCTTCGGCGTGTTCTGCGCCTGCGAGCTGGCCACGCGATTCGTAGGCCATCCGGGACATCCGAAAACGTCGCCGCACGCCGGCCCGGATCGAACCGCCACCGGTGCCGGTTGGTCGGCGCGTGACACTCGCACGCACGGACGGTCGCGCGCTTGTTGCTGCGGAGCAACAAGCCGCATCAATCCGCAGCATTCGGCCGGCCGTCTTCTAGTCAATTCCGCAGCGAGTGAGCATTTTCATGCTGCAGGCGCGGGCAAGAAAGTCCGTATCGGCTCGGAACCGCATCATAATGCAAAAACGTTAGGCGTTTCAGAGTTGAGCGGTTCGGCCGCCAGAGGACACATTTGTATGCTGTACCTGATGCGCGACGCCTACGACCAGATGCTCTCGCCCATGCGGGTGGCCGCTGAGCTGGCACGGACGGCCTGTGAGAACCCGTTCAGCCCGCTCTCCTATGCGCCCACCAGCCGAGCCGTCGCGGCCGGCTGTGAGCTGTTCGAGCGGGCCACACGCACCTACGCCAAGCCCGCCTTCAACCTGGCGGTCCCCGAGCGCGTGGTCTGGGAACGTCCGTTCTGCCGCGTCCTGGCCTTCGGCGAGCCGTCGACGAAGCCGAAGCTCCTGCTGGTGGCTCCGCTATCCGGGCATTACGCGACGCTGCTGCGCGGCACGGTCGCGGCCTTCCTCGAGACGCATCAGGTGTTCATCACCGATTGGGCCGATGCCAAGAAGGTGCCGCTCTCGGCCGGTCGCTTCGACCTCGACGATTACATCGACACCTGCATCGAGCTGTTCACGGCCCTGGGGCCGGATCTGCACGTCGCCGCGGTGTGCCAGCCCTCGGTCCCCGTTCTGGCCGCGATCGCGCGCATGGAGGCGGAGGAGCACCCGCTGGTCCCGCGATCCGCCGTCCTGATCGGGGGCCCCATCGACACCCGCCGCTCGCCGACGGCCGTGAACCGGCTGCCGCAGGAGCGGAACATTGCCTGGTTCGAGCGTCACTGCATCCATTCGGTGCCGTGGACGCATCAGGGTCACGGCCGCAACGTCTATCCCGGCTTCCTCCAGTTGGCCGGCTTCATCAGCATGAATCTGGATCGTCATCACACGGCCCACCTCGATATGTTCAACCATCTCGTCCAGGGCGACGGGGATTCTGCGGCCAAGCACCGCGAGTTCTACGACGAGTACCTCGCCGTGATGGACCTGCCCGCGGAGTATTATCTTCAGACGGTCGAGACGGTGTTCATCGAGCATCGCCTGCCCAAGGGAGAGATGCGCCACCGCGGCAAGACCGTCGACCTGAGCGCGATCCGGCGTTGTGCCCTGATGGCGATCGAGGGCGAGAAGGACGACATCACGGGCGTCGGTCAGACCCGTGCCGCACTCGACCTGACGCTCAACCTGCCGGACAGCAAGAAGGCCTACCATCTTCAGATGGGTGCGGGACATTACGGCGTCTTCAACGGCTCCCGCTTCCGTGCCGAGATCGTGCCGAAAATCGTCGCGTTCATGGAAGCGCACGGTGAGGCGGCGTCCCTGCCGATCACGCTCCCGGACGCGGTCGCACCGTCTATCGAAGCCGGCCGGGACGTGCCGGCAACGATGATCGCCGACAGCATCCTGGCCGCCCGCGCGATCACACCGGAGATACGCGCTTAGCAGGTCCGAAGCGTCCCGCGGCGCGGGACGCTCAGTGGGTCATGCCGCTTCCCCGCGAGGCGCGGGACCTCCGTCCTGCGGTGGCCTCGGCCTGTTGGCCGAAGAACGGCTTAGCCTGCCGTGTGAGTTGCTCGGCGCGCTTGACGAGGACGTCGCGTTGCCTCTGCCGCTTCTGCTGCAATTGAAACAGGATGCGTTCCCGCTCGTCGGCCGGGCCTGACCAGCCTTCGAGGCGCTCACAATCGCTCTGGAATTCGAATTCGACGTCCGCGAGGGCAGCCAGGGTCGATTGGAGCAGACCGGTCAGGCCGTCGAGTCCAGGCCCCGCATCGCGCCCAACCGGTGCTGCCGCGGTTTCGGTATCGTCCACGGGTGGCGTCGGGTTGAACCAAGTCAGCCGCGTGACCCTGAGGAGGACGTTGGATGCGGCGACGAGCTGCCCCGACGTATCACGCAGGGGCGTGGGGTACGGCATGAAGGGAATGCGCGTCCCGTCGGGCCGCTCCAGCATCGCCTGAACACCGCGCACGGGTGTGCCCTGCTTGATCGCCACGGCCATGGGGCACTGATCGAAAGGCAGGACCGCACCGTCCATCGTGTAGATGCGCCAGCACCCGCACCAGCGCGTCTTTCCGAGTTCCGGACGATAGCCCCACAGGTCCGCGGCCGCCTCGTTGTAATAGGTCAGCCAGCCCTCGGCATCGGTCGTGTAGACCGGTGAACTGAAATCCTTGAACGCGTCGGCACGGGACGGCTCACGATTCCAGTCGGCAGCGGGGCCTACAAACTCAAAGTCGTCGTCGTCCGGAAACATGCTGTTCTCCCTCGACAAACGGGCGAGGAAATGCCCGCCAAAGCATTCCGGTCGCCCCCCTCTGTCGCGGGTGCCTGGAGCCGCATTCACCCCCAAGAGGGCAGCAGCTCTTCAAGGACGCGGAACGCGTCGCACTCCAGATCGTCCAACGCTGCGCGATTGTGCCTCGAAGCTCCCGGGGGCGGTCGCTCCTTGACGCCATGACCGGCTTTCGCCGGTCTGGGCTCTCCCGCAATGTCTTGTACGGACATCGCTGTCTCGCACAGACCGAACCTTACTTCAAGAGCGTTTTATTGGGTTGTTCGCAGTATAAGGAGTATTTTCTCCGCCGGATGGAGCGGGTGCACAATTCGATTGTTTGCACGCCGTCGCAATGTTTTATCGACGGATGGGATTAACCACGCATTCGTGATGAAAGCTTGCGCGGCGCGCAAGGGCCCTGCCGTCGTACTGCGGCACGCCGGGCCTCCGCAGTGCCGTCTCCGGTCACGGGGGCGCGATCTTTTGCGCTGGCCGACGACGTGCTTAGGCAAGCCTGCACGATCGAGCTTGTCGCCGATGCGACCGTGGCCGCCACGCCTCGACGGCTACCGCGCGGTGGTCTGTCAGACGTGCTGCAATTCTTCACACGGGCTCGGCCGCCGCCGTTCGACCCTGCGGGCGTCGGCGCGGCCGTTCAGCGAGTTCAGGAGGACGACAGCGGGACGCGGCATCGGCGCGGGGTCACGGGCAGGCCGGCATCTGCCGACCGTACCGAGGATGTGTACGGCGCGACGGCACGCACCGAGGGCACCGCAATCGCGGGTCCAGAGCAGCGCCGCGCCGAGCGAGTGCCGGGTGTTGAGCACGGGCATCCATCGCGGCGGGAGCCGAAGCGGAAGATTCCCGCGGCTTCCAACGGCACGGCGGCGGGCGTCATGCCGGCCGGTACCAGGAACAAACCTGCCAGCGACCAAGCAGCCCCCACTGCCGATATGTCGCCCAGCCCGGAGCCGGATCCGCGCTCTCCCTCGTCCCTGTCTCTACGGACCACGTTCCGTGGATCACACGAAGTGCGCGGGCAGCGCCGCTGTCTGCGCGGTCTGGAGGAGGGCAAGGGCCAAGGCCGACATCATGAACCAAGCCACAATGCGGTCCGTCACACTCATGCCCCTGGTCATCATCCGGGCGGCCATCGGTCGTCCCCTCGTTCGTGCAGCCGGGGATCGGCTGTCCTGGGACGGCCTTATGGTTAAGCTGGATTGCGCCGTCATTGCTTCGGTTGTTGCGTGGGATCGCGGCAGAACCGTCGAGCCACCATTTGTCGTGGGTTGGGCCACCGGGATACCGGCAGGCCCAGCACTGCAGGCCGCCGCCCGCTACATCGGCGGCGTGACACCGTCCTTGCCCACGTTGGCCCGGAGCGCCGTCAGTGTGTCGCCGTGACGCTCGGCGGTGACGAAGACCTTTGCGCCGGGGCGGATGGCCGATTGATCAGCCGGCTCATAGGCCACGATCGGCGTCTGAGGCAGCACCGCCACGGTCTTCGCCTCGCCGTCACCGTAGGTCAGCGTGAGCATCTGCTCGCCGTTGGCGGCGCTGCTTCTCGAGACCGTGCCGTTGGTCATGGCGCTCTTGACCTTGGGCGCCGGGGACGCAGCGACCCTCACGGTACCGTTGGTCATCGCGCTCTTCACTCGTCCGCCGCCCGCCAAGGTGTCGGGGATCGTGTCCCAGTCGCGGTGCCCTTCACCGGTTCCACGCATGGCCTCGGGGAAGATGTGGATTTCCAGGGCGGTCGGCGGGTTGTCGCCCTTGGTAGCGGTCCCGACGAAAGAACCGGTGGTGATGGCGCTGAGGCTGGATTTCACCAGTGAGACGACCTTCGTATCCTTGGTCAGAGCGATGGTCGCCGTGCCACCGTCGATCGTGTGAACGGTCATCGATCCGGCGTCGACCGCCTCGACCGTGCCCCTGATGCGTTCGGGTGCCGACGCGGCCAGAACCGCGCCGGGCAGCGCCAGCAGGCAGACGACGGCCCGTCCCATGAAAAGCTTCACGCGGTCCTCCTGAGTTCGATCCGACAGTCATGTAGCGCGGGACTTCCTTCGCGCCGGTCCGGCGCCCTGCATTCGGTATTCATTCGGGCGGCGCGCTCAGCCCACCGCTCTCGTCGGCGCCGCCTGACGGAATTGCCACGCACCGCGGGCCTGATTCAGACGGTATGCCCCATCCTGCCCGCATCGCGGCTGAGCGCCCGCTCTGGACCCTCTCGGCAGCGGAGAGCCGCCGTCGTGTTCCCGGTAGACGCTGCCCGGTCTCCCGGCCGGACTGATCCCGAACCGGCGCGGACAGGTCCGCGGCGACACTGGGGTGCGTGCACGGTTTCGGGCGACGCTCCATCGCGCGCCATACATCGCCAGGGGTGCAGCGCCGTCGCCTTGACCGACGGGGCGTCGGCCGAAGTCGCGCGTGAACGGGAAATGGCGCGGCTATGTGCGGCCGAACGGAGTGATGATTTGGCCGCGCGCGCCGCCGTGACCGTCGATGTGGCTCCGACGGTTTCGGGTTGGCGCTCGGCTGTATCAGTCGGAGCGCGTCGGGGTCGAACAGCTGTTCGTGGCTCCGCGCAGCGGCTTGAGCGAAATGTCGATGATCCGATCTTGCGTATCGGAGCGAGGCCTGAGCCCAGGTTTCGATGGCGCAGGCTTTCCACGCGTGGTCGGGCGGACAGAGCCATGCGCTGATGTTCAGCAGCCGGACGATAGGCCGAACACCCATGGTTCGGGCGACGCGAACCGGCCGAATGCGAAGGTTCGGGCCAGATTACCCGGACGGCCTGCATCAACGGTGTGCACGAGCACGATTTTAAACACAGAGGACTATCGACGTTTCTTAAGCGTGCCAGGCTTGAACTGTCACGCGCAAATTCCAGTTCTCGGAGGATGTTACAGCGTGGTCCCATCTTTGTCGGCGACCTGAAGCCTGTCGGCGTGCCCCGGGCTCTCGCGGTCGTGCGGCCCGGTGACTCGCTGACATCCCTCGTTACGATCTCGATTTCCTGCCTCTCGACCCTCACGCTGCTCGCCGCGGGCGCAGCGTGGCTCGTCACGCACGGCGATTGGACGTCCCCGACATTCACCCTGCAGCCGGGATCGGCGGCATCCGCTCAGCGACCACATGCATCTGTTTTCCCGGCCTGGGTCGAGGTTCCGCACCTGACAGGACCGCTCGCGCACGCGAACGATCCGGACACGTTCTCCATCGCCGACGGACCCCGCACGTTCCTCGATCCGAGCCCTGCGGACGCGTACGAGCAGCAGATCTTCCTGCCGCCCCGCGCCAACCCCCGCCTTCCACTGATCGGCCGAGCGCCCCTCGATGCGACGCGTCTGACGCATGAGCTGCCGCCCGCCTGGAACGAACGCCCGGATTTGCAGGACATCGCGACGGTAGCCCCGCCATCGGCCGTGGCGACGCTCGAACCGGACGGACCGCAATCCACGCAGGATCGGGCCGAGACGACGACGGCACGAACCCTGCCGGCCGATCCGATGCCGACCATCCCGCCCCCGCGATCGGCCCCAGCGCGAGTGCCGACCGAGATCGCCGTTCGCTCCCCACCGACGATCAGCACTGCACCCCCGCTCGGACCCGTGGCGACGCTTGGCCCGGACCCGTCGTTGCCGGTGGTGGATCGAATGAGCCCGATCACGCCGCCCCGTGACATAGGGGCCGTGGTGGCGCCGATCCTGAATCCCGGGCCGGCAAGGCACGCGCGGTCGCTCAGGGGACCACGAGCGGCGGCAGCGGCTCCCCGGCCGCGCAAGCCCGACCGCGATGCCGGGCAGACCGCGAGCATCATCGGCCGATCGCCCTCGGCTCGGGCCGGGATCGATGCCGCCGCAGTCGCGCGTGCCTCCGTGCACCGGGCGCGAGCCCATCGTGCCCCTTCTGCGCCCCCATCCGCACCGTCCTCCCCCTGGACGCTGCCACCAGCCCTCGCGCCGACGGACTAGCCCAGGGCCGCGGCCCCTCGTTCACCTCGCGAAGAAGGAAATTTTCGATGTTCAGACGTTCGATCGCCTGCGCGGCCCTCATCTCGGCTCTGGCGGGGCCGGCTCTGGCGCAGGATGTGCCCGCCGAGCCGGATACCTCGGCGGCGACGTGGCAAATGCCCTGGCAGATCGCACCGATTGGCCCGGCCTCGGCGGCGGCCGGTGAGCAGACGATCATGTCGATGGTGCCCGGAACCGGTTTGGTGAAGGGGACCGCCGTCGCCCTGCAATCCATCGGACAGCCCTTGCCGGAGGTGCCGGGCCGCAATCGAACCGTCGACACCTGCCGCGCGACCGTCATGAGCGAGGCCGGCAAGGCCGGCATGAAGCAGGTCGAAGCGGTCTCGGCCGGTGTGGATAAGACGAACAAGAAGGGCGACTACTTCGCGCCGGTATTGTTCCGCATCACGTACGCGACACCGATGATGTACGAGGTGCGCGAGGCCACGATGATCTGCGTCGTGAACCGTAAGGGCGCCATCGTCGACGCCTACATGCCTGCCGACGCGTCGATCGTCGCGCAGTGGACAGCCCTCGGCCGCCGCTGAGTGGAAAGTCTCGAGCGACCGGCCGGATGCCGAGGGTCAGCCGAGCGTCAGACGAGCAGCACCGGGATCTATCCTCCGCGATCCCCGGTGCAGTCTCGTCGGCGCAGTCACGCGAGAGATTTGGGACGCCGCACGATCCGGCGTGCGCCGGATCGTGCGCCTGAGCGTCGGCTTCTCGTCCCCGCGGCGGGAGGAGACCTTGGGGCCGCCCCCGGGATCTCGACGCCGCCGGGCTACCTCCGGTCGTGATGGACGACGGCGACGCGATCCCCATCGGCACTGCCGGCCCTCCCCTATGCGGCGGCGCCGGATGCTCGCGGGGTGTCTGATGAAGGCGGCCCGCGGCGCGTCATCGGCGAAGGACCGATCGTAGCCCCGGGAGGACGCAAGACCTCGAAACGTTTTCGCTGAGGCGTGCGTTACCGGACTGCTATATCGACGAGGTTCCCGTGCGCCATCGCCCTCTCGCAGCAGCTCTTCCGCTCCTGCTCTTCTTCTCGGGAGCAGCCTTCGCGCAAGCGCCAGCAGCGGCTCCGCCTGCGTTAGCCCTCGGTTCGACCGGCGCTTGGGCTACGGTGACGGGAACCGCGACGGGTCGACCAGCCGACACCGTGACGAACGACTCGGCGGGTGGGGGCAATGCCGGTCAGCCCGAACGGCCGCTGCTCCAGGGCGGCGGCGGAAGGTGATTGTGAAGCTCCGGGCCTGGTCCGCCCGTGGCCGCTAGCCGTTGTCAGTCCGCTCTGAAGACCACGGAGGTGCCGAGGTCGCCCGCACGCGCGTGCCTCGCTCGTCCACGGGGCGGCAGGCTGGCCGGTCTCACAGTTGCGACGGGGGGCGAAACCGTGCCGACGGTTCTTCGGCCGTAACCGGAACGCGGATTGGTCGCTCAGCTCGCCGTCGTCCCAACGCCGATTGCGCGGTCTGCGGCAAGAAGGGCCTGGAGACTGAACCGGTCCGGACGCGGTGGTGAGACCGTCTCTATCCGAAAGGCTGGGCCCATACCGCGTTGATGGATGGCCGCATCGTCTCAGTTCTGACGCGGAAACTGCGGATGCGATAACGTCATCGACGTGGATAGCACCCCCGGGGCGCATCGGGCGCCCCGACGTCGCTACGAGTTGTCGAGCGCAACTCCAAACATGGTGCCTGAGGTGCCATAGCTCCAGGAGCGTATTGCGATGCGAGGACAGGCGATCAGGTGGTTAGGCTTAGGTCTCATCGCGACATATGCGATGCCTGCCTATGCTGACGTGAAAGTCGAGGATGCCAAGATCACGGGCGGTTATCTGTGGGTTCTCGGGTATGCCGACGAGCCCGACAGCGAAATCACCCTCGACGGCAAATTCCCTCAGCACACCGACGCGAAGGGCTATTTCGAATTCCGGGTCGTCTATCACCCGGCCACCTGTATCGCGACGCTTCGGACACCGAGACAGTCCCGCGACATCGTGGTCAGCGATTGCGGTCAGCAGGGGCCGCAGGCACCGGGGCTCGTCGGACCAGCCGGGCCATCCGGACCGCGCGGTGAGGCGGGGCCGCAGGGGGAGGCAGGTCCGAAAGGTGACAGGGGGGCCATGGGCCAGCCCGGTCCGATGGGTGCGCAGGGCGAACCCGGTCCGGCAGGTCCTCCGGGGCCGGCCGGTGTTGCCGGAGCAGTTGGGCCAGCCGGACCGCCCGGACCACGAGGACCCCAGGGAGCTCCTGGCCCAGTCGGAAAGATGGGACCGCCCGGTGCTTCTCCGGCGGTGAAATCTCCGTCGACCACAAGCTCAGTGGTCAAGCGCGGGACAACACATCCGCAGCCAGAACCGGAGGTCCCCCCCGCGGCGACCAGGGACGCTGAGCCCGGGTCGGGGAGCGCTGTCGACGATCGGTACTGAGCCACCGACGCATCCGTCGGCTTGTAGGCGCAGCTTCCGTTGACCAGGCGCGGGGGCAAGCCGAAACCCCTCCGATCGGGAAGGCAGCACCTGTGAGGTTGATCAGCGCGACCGATCGAACCCGCCCTGCATGCGGGGCAGCACGAACGGCCGCGTCATGAGCCGAAAGTTCGCGATGGGGATGCTGAAGATCGGGGCGATACTCGTGGCGGCCATCAGCACCGCGACCGCTTGGCTGAAAGCCGACTTGCCGCCGAAGGGCGCGCCCTCCGTCAACATGCCTGCGCCGAGCGCGCGGTACGCAGGGGGTTGAACGAGCGTCCTCTTTCCTGACTGATCAGCTGTACGGACCACCGAACAGGTCATCCAGCGCTCTGCACCGGAAGAGCGTGTGCCGCCGCCCGCCCTGAACTTCCGGCTGATTGGGGATTGTGAGGCAGCGCCGGGCCGAGAGGTCGGCGGCGTCGCGGCCTGGATCAGGCCTTCGCGCACCCTGCGGCAGCGCCCCGTCGCGCCCGGTCCGAAATAGCGGTCGGGTCCGGAAGCCCGACTCGGATCGGGCCATGTCGCGCTTCGTGCTGAGGCTCATCCGGAGGGGTGACCCGGCCTTGCAACCCGGTCAGCAACTCACGTCCAGCTGAAACATATCGGGCTACGGTAGAATGGTGCCCAGGAAAGGACTCGAACCTTCACCTCTCGCGAGACTGGTACCTGAAACCAGCGCGTCTACCAATTCCGCCACCTGGGCTCGCCGTCGGCCAGTGGCCGGCGACGGCTCCGTTTAGGCAACCGAGCCGTCGCCGTCAATCGCGATTTCAGCCCCTGGGCCAGTCCCGGATGTCGACGAAGCGCCCGGCCACCGCGGCGGCGGCGGCCATCGCGGGGGAGACCAGGTGCGTGCGCCCACGCGGACCCTGCCGCCCCTCGAAATTGCGGTTCGACGTCGAGGCGCAGCGTTCGCCCGGACGCAGCTTGTCCGGGTTCATGCCCAGGCACATCGAGCAGCCCGGCTCGCGCCAGTCGAAGCCCGCCGCCTTCAGGATCTTATCGAGCCCCTCGGCCTCCGCCTGGGCCTTCACCAGGCCGGAGCCGGGGACGATCATGGCGGACACGCCGTCATGCACCTTGCGGTCACCGACCACCCGGGCAACCTCGCGCAGATCCTCGATGCGCCCGTTGGTGCAGGACCCGATGAAGATCCGATCCAGGGTGATGTCGGTGATCCGGGTGCCCGGCGTCAGGCCCATGTAGGCCAGCGCCTT
This sequence comes from Methylobacterium sp. E-046, assembly GCF_022829625.1. NCBI lineage: Bacteria > Pseudomonadati > Pseudomonadota > Alphaproteobacteria > Hyphomicrobiales > Methylobacteriaceae > Methylobacterium > Methylobacterium sp. E-046. The sequence goes on from NZ_JAKSYP010000176.1 coordinate 168,894, forward strand.
CTCCTTCGACTGCCGCTTGTTCTCGTCGGCGATCTCGGCCGGATCCGGGATGCGGCCCTGGATCGAGATCACGTCCTCGGGGCTCGTCCCCCAGCTCACCAGCGGCGGCAGGTTGGCGGCGTCGAGCCGCACCTCGCGGTCGAAGAAGGCGCCCTCGTCGGTCACGAGGCCCTCCCAGTAGCGCCGGGCGGCATCGAAGGCGGCGCCCTTCGGAGCCTTCGGCCGGTCCTTCACGTACGCGAAGGTGGTGGCGTCGGGGGCGACCATGCCGGCGCGGGCTCCGCCCTCGATCGACATGTTGCAGATCGTCATCCGGCCTTCCATCGAGAGGCCGCGGATCGCCGCGCCGGCATACTCGATGACGTGGCCGGTGCCGCCCGCGGTGCCGATCTCGCCGATGATCGCCAGGATGATGTCCTTCGCGGTCACGCCGTCCGACAAGGCGCCGTCGACGGTCACGCGCATGTTCTTGGCCTTGCGCTGCACCAGGGTCTGGGTGGCGAGGACGTGCTCGACCTCCGAGGTGCCGATGCCGTGCGCCAGCGCCCCGAAGGCCCCGTGCGTCGAGGTGTGCGAATCGCCGCACACGATGGTCTGGCCGGGGAGCGTGAAGCCCTGCTCGGGCCCGATGATGTGGACGATGCCCTGGCGCACGTCGAGGGCATCGTAGAACTCGATGCCGAAGTCGCGCACGTTCTCGGCCAGCGCCTCGAGCTGCGTGCGGCTCTCGGGATCGTCGATGCCCTGCGAGCGGTCGGAGGTCTGGACGTTGTGGTCGACGACCGCCAGCGTCTTCTCCGGGTGGCGCACCTTGCGGCCCGCCACGCGCAATCCCTCGAAGGCCTGCGGGCTCGTCACTTCGTGGACCAGGTGGCGGTCGATGTAGAGGAGGCTGGAGCCGTCCGGCTGGACATCGACGACGTGGTCGTCCCAGATCTTGTCGTAGAGGGTGCGCGGGCTGGTCATCGGTTTTCGTCTTCGGAGATGCGTCGGTGCACGGTGCTCGCGGAAATGCGTCATCCTTAGTAGGCATCGCGGGCGGTTTTCGGAAGGGGCGAAGCCTGCCGCAGCCGGATACCCGCCCGGCGCTCGCGGGCGGATGTCACGCGCGAGGTCCGGATCGACTGGCGCCGCCCCCCGCCGAGGCCCTATGGCGGGTGGAGGATCCGACGGCTTCGCTGGCTGGTCGGGAATGGCCGGCGAACGGCCGACTTGGGAGTGAAAGATGCCTGATGCCGCGGCCGACATCCTGTTCCTGCGGAAGATGCATCCGCTGGTCGAGACGTCGCTGGACGGGCGGCACAACGTGCATCGCCTCGCGGGCGCCGCGGATCCGGAGGCGATGCTGGAGACGATCGGGCCGCGGATCCGCGGGCTCTGCGTCGGCGGTCAGGTCGGCATCGACGGGGCGCTGATGGATCGTCTGCCGAACCTGGAGATCATCGCTAATTTCGGCGTCGGCTACGACGCGGTCGATGCCGCCGAGGCGCACCGGCGCGGCGTCATCGTCACCAACACCCCGGACGTGCTCACCGACGAGGTCGCCGACCTCGCAATCGGCCTCGTGCTCGCGACGCTGCGGCGCCTGCCCCAGGCCGACCGCTACCTCCGCGAGGGACACTGGCCGAAGGCGCCGTTCCCCCTCACGGCCTCGCTGCGCGGGCGGCGGGTCGGCATCCTGGGACTCGGCCGGATCGGCCGGGCCATCGCCAAGCGCCTCGAAAGTTTCGGCGTCGAGATCGCGTATCACGGTCGGCGCCGCCAGTCGGACGCGCCTTACGCCTATCACGACAGCTTGGTCGGCCTCGCGCAGGCCGTCCACGTGCTGATCGTGGTCGCGCCGGGCGGCTCCGACACCCGCGGGCTCGTCGACACGGCGGTACTGGAGGCGCTCGGCCCCGAGGGCATCCTGGTCAACGTCGCCCGCGGCAGCCTCGTGGACGAGGCGGCCCTCACCGCCGCGCTCAAGGCGGGCACCATCCTGGGCGCGGGCCTCGACGTGTTCGAGAACGAACCGCATGTCCCGTCGGACCTCGCCGCCCTCGAGAACACCGTGCTGCTGCCCCATGTCGGATCGGCCTCCGAGCATACCCGCGCCGCCATGGCCCAGCTCGTCGTCGACAACGTGATCTCCTGGTTCGAGGGACGGGGACCTCTGACACCGGTCGGCGAAACCCCCTGGGAACCGAAGGCGTGAGACGCACGCGGGCGCGGTTCCTGACGCTCCTCGCGCTGGCGTCCTGCCCGGCGGCGGCGCAGGAGCTGCCGGCAACGCAGGATTTGCCGGCAACGCAGAACCTGCCGGCGACGACCCCCGACCAGACGGCCCCGGCCGAGGAGGCGCCGGCCGCGCCCCCGGCACCGCCCAGCCTGCCGGGGAAGCTCGGCGAGGTGCCCGGCACCTGGGATCTCTCGCGCGACGGGAGCAACCGGCGCTGCGTCGTGACCCTCGGCCTGGAGAGCGGCGAGGCCGGTCGGAAGCTGCGCTTTCCAGCCGGATGCCGGCGCGCCCTGCCGGTGATGAACGGGGTCGCGGGATGGCTCTTCGCCGACGGGGCCGTGCGCTTGGTCGATCGCAACGTGCGCCCGGTTCTCGACTTCACCCGCCGGCCGGACCAGCGCAGCCTCGTCGCCCAGGCCGAGGGCGGCGAGCGCTACAGCTTCGTGCCCCTCGACATCGTGGCGATGCGACCCGGCGGGGCGCCGGCTGCCGAAGCCGAGCCTGCGGCACCGGCACCCTCCCCGCTCCAGGCCGCGCCGCCGGTTCCGGCCGGACTTGAGCCTGCTCCGGTCGCGGCTCCTGGTCCCCCCCCGGGCATCTACGCCCTCGACCGCTTCCAGGAACGCGACACCTGCCGGATCACCCTCGATGGCGGCGGTGGCGGCGTGACGATCGTGCCCGGCTGCCACGACGGTGGCCTGGAGGTGTTCGATCCGGTGCGCTGGCGCTACGCCAACGGGCGCATGACGCTCACGGCCAAGCGCGGCCACAGCATCGACCTCGTGCCGAGCGGCGACGGGCGCTGGCGGCGCGACCCGGAGGTCGGCACCACCTTCGTGCTGCGCCGCGTCGACTGACCTACCGGGCGCCGCCGCGGCCGTCCTGGACCGGGAGCATCCGTTCCAGAAGGCCGTCGCGGCGGATCACGAGATGCCACACCGTCCCGGCGATGTGCAGCAGCACCAGGGCGTAGACGGCCCATTGCCCGGCGACGTGGATCGACTCGGCCACCTTCTGGGCCGCCTCATCCTTCTGCAGGCCCGGAACGGTGAACAGCCAGAAATACGGGGTGTCGCGGCCCGAGAGCGCGCTCAGCAGGTAGCCGCTGACCGGCATGATCAGGAAGATCGCGTAGAGCAGCCAGTGGTTGACGTGGCCGATCAGCGTCAGGAGACGCGGGGCCTGCGGGTCCGGCGGCGCCGGCCGGACCATGCGCCAGACGATCCGCAGGACGACGATCGCCAGGATCGTCAGCCCCACGGACTTGTGGAGCACGAACATGCTGCCCTTGGCCGGCGACGGCGGCAGGCTGATCGCGACCCAGGCCAACGGCAGAATGGCGAGCGCCAGGGCCGCCGTGACCCAGTGCAGCGCCTGCGATACCGGATGGTAGCGGGGGAGTCCGGAGGCCGTGACGTAGGTGGCCGGCTGCGGCGTGATGGCCTTGCCGGACATGATCGGAGAACCTGACATGATCCCTCGCGGATGAGCGTGGTCCATCCGGGATCTAGGGCCTCTGGCCCTAGGGGGGAGTGGCCATCAGGCCGCCGCGCCGGCGTCGACGATCCGTTTCACGTCGAGCAGGGCTGCGAGTTCCGTCGCCGCGGCGCCGAGCCGGGATGCCACGGTCTCGTTGACCACTTGGCCGTCCACGAGGTCGTCGGAGCCGGCATAGACCGAGGTCGGCGCGACGTGGGACGCGAAGAAGCCGAAGAGCGGCCGCAATCCGTGCTCGACCACGAGGGCGTGGCGCAGGCCTCCGCCGGTCGCCGTGAGCGCCACCGGCATGCCGGCCATCCGGGCCGGATCGACGAAGTCGAAGACGTGCTTGAACAGGCCGGCATAGCCGCCCTGGTAGACCGGCGTGCCGACGATCAGGGCATCGGCGCCCTCGATCGCCTCGATCAGCCGGGCGGCCGCCGGGGAGAGGTCCTCGCGCTGCGTCGCGCCCAGGCCCGGTCCCGCATCGATCAGGTCGTAGACGGTCAGATCGATGCGGCGCAGGCGTCCCAGCTCGGCGCCGAGCGATTCCACCAGAACGCGGGTGCGCGACGGCCGCTTGGCGCTCCCCGAGAAGGCAACCACGCGGGCAAGCCTCGGCTTGTTGTTCGGCTCGATACTCACCGGGAACCTTTCCGCCGCAGGACGCCCCGATGCGGGACCGCGTACAATTCCGGCGCGTGCAACGGACGCGCCTCGGGCGACATGACGGTACCGCAATATCCCTGCGGATGAACACTCGGCGCATCCGCGCGCCGTCGCCGAACCGTTGGATGGAGCCCGATCGTCATGGCCGGAGCCTCCACACGTGGCTGCGCTTGATCTCGGCATCTTCGAGCGACCGCGATACCGGCACCGCGTAGGTCTCCAGGCATTCGAGCTGCTCCCGCGGCAGGTAGGTCCGGCCCGGATCGCCGATCAGCACGGTGGTTCCCCGAGCCTGAAGGCCGGAGAGCCACGCTGTGACGGCCTGCGCGAGGTCGCGCTCGTAGAAGACGTCCGCCGCCAGGACGAGGTCGGCGTCGGGCGCCCCGTCGAGGAGATTGCGGGACACGGGCTCGATGAGCTCCGCGACGGCGTTGGCGGCGGCGTTCAGGCCGATCGCCGCCGTGGCGAAGGGGTCGAGGTCGCTGGCGATGACGTGCCGCGCCCCCGATCGGGCGGCCGCGATCGCCACCAGGCCGGAGCCCGACGCGAAATCCACAGCCGTCGCCCCCGCCGCGATCTCCGGATGATCGAGGACGTAGCGCGCGAGGGCCTGTCCGCCGGCCCAGGCGAAGGCCCAGAACGGCGGCGGCAGCCCGATCTCCTGAAGCTCGTGCTCGGTCTTCTGCCACAACTCGGTCGCCTCGTCGGCCACGTGGAGACGGATCTCGGGGGCGTGCGGGACCGGCAGCAGGCGGGTATGGGCGCGGATGAAAGCGGTGGGATCGTCGGGCGCGCGCATGGTCAGGCGTCCAGCAGATCGCGCCAGACCGCGCGGACGCCGTCGGTGACGGCCGCCTCGGTGAAGCCGCCGGTCTCGATTCGCGTCCGCGCGGCCGCGCCGAGGGCGGCCAAGAGCGCCGGGTCGCCGCTCAGGCGGACCAGGGCGCGGGACAGGGCCGGCGCGTCGTCGGGCGGGACCAGCAGGCCCTCGACGCCGTCGCGCACGAGGCTACGGCAGCCTGGGACGTCGGAGGCGACGAGCGCCCGACCGCATGCGGCCGCCTCCAGCAGCGTGCGCGGCAGCCCCTCCCCGCCCCGGGACGGGAGACAGGCGACGTGATGGCCGGCCCAAACGGCGGATACGTCCTCGGTCGGTCCGTGCCACGCGACACCGTCGCGGCTCCAGTCGCGCAGCGCCGCCTCGGCGATCGAGCGGCGGTTCGACGGATCTGGCGCGCCGTACAGGGCGAGTTCGACCGGAGCGCCCTGCGCGCGGGCGAGGCGGGCCGCCTCCACGGCGACGTCGATCCCCTTGGACCAGAGCATCCGGGCCACCACCGCCACCCGCAAGGGCGGCAGCGTCGGCAGGGGGCTCGGGGCGAAACGCACCGGATCGACCCCGGCGCCGCCGACAACCGTGACCGATTGTTCCAGTGGATCCAGCCCGAGGGCGCGGGCGTCGTCGGGGTTCTCGAACAGGAAGCGCGTTCCTCGCGACGCCAGGGGACCGCGGATCAGCGTCCGCAGGGCGAGGCGCGCCGCGCTTCCGATCCGGTCGGTCCGAGCGCCGACGAGGCCGAGCCCGGTCAGGGCATAGACCCGGGCGGGGATGCCCGCCATGGCGGCGGCCGTGCCGCCGACCAGGATGCCCCGCAGGGCGATGCAGTGGACGATGTCGGCCTTGAGCGCCTTCAGGATCCCGGCGAGCTGGCCGGCTGCGTAGCCGGCCGCCATCGGGTTGAGGCTCGCCCGCTCCGCCTCCAGGGCGACGACCTGGGCGCCCGTCGCCTCGATGGCCGCGCGGTGGTCCCGCACCCGGGTGACGACGGCCACCGAGAGGCCCATCCCGATCGCGGCCCGCGCCATCGGCAGGAAATGCGAGGCGAAGAACCAGTCCTCTGTCACCACGAAAACCAGGCGGCGCATCGGGCTGGGCAGATTATCGGGTACGGGCGCGGAATCCATGAGGCTCCTCTAGCACGACGCGGCGCTGCATCCTGCGACCGATGCGCAGGTCCGGAACGGCGCTGCGGGCGGCAGGTTGACCAAGGCCTTCTTGCCGGGACCGGACGCCCGGCGGCGTATACCGGAGGGGTAGGCCATGGCGGTTGTCGAGACGGCTGAAAACGGTGGAACTCTCCGTGCCGCGGCCGAGGAAGCCGGGCTCGTCTACGTCGACGACAGTCGGCCCGGCCTGACGCGCAAGCGCAGCGGCACCGGGTTCCGCTATCTCGACGCGAAGGGTTCGCCCCTGCGGGACAAGGCCGCGCTGGCCCGCATCCGGTCGCTGGCGGTGCCGCCGGCCTACACGGATGTCTGGATCTGCCCCCGCAGCAACGGGCACATCCAGGCCACGGGCCGGGATGCCAAGGGCCGGAAGCAGTACCGCTACCACCCGGATTTCCGGCAGGCGCGAGAGGCGAACAAGTTCTCGCGGATCATGGCCTTCGCGAACGCGCTGCCGGCCATCCGCCAGCGCGTCGACAGCGACATGAAGGGCCCGGGACTCTCCCGCGACAAGGTGCTGGCCACCGTCGTCCACCTTCTCGAGACCACGCTGATCCGGGTCGGCAACGACGATTACGCCCGCACCAACAAGAGCTACGGGCTCACCACCCTGCGCGACCCCCACGTGCGGGTCGACGGCGCGGCCCTGACGTTCCGGTTCAAGGGCAAGAGCGGCAAGGTCTGGAACGTGGCCCTCAAGGACCGGCGCGTCGCCAGGATCGTGAAGGCCTGCCAGGACCTGCCGGGCCAGGAACTGTTCCAGTACATCGACACGGATGGCACGCAGCGCGACGTCACCTCTTCGGACGTGAACGCTTACCTGCGCGAGATCGCCGGCGAGGACTTCACGGCCAAGGACTTCCGCACCTGGGCCGGGACGGTGCTGGCGGCGCTGGCGCTGCGCGAGTTTGAGACCTTCGACAGCGCAGCCGGTGCTAAGCGGAACATCCGGACGGCGATCGAGAGCGTCGCGGGCCGCCTCGGCAACACGCCGACGATCTGCCGCAAGTGCTACATTCATCCCCAGGTGCTCGACTGTTATCTGGAAGGCGGGCTGCTCCTCCAGGTGAAGGATGCCGTCGAATCCGAGCTGAGCAACGATCTCTCCAGCCTGCGTCCCGAAGAGGCGGCGGTTCTCGGCTTGCTTCAGGTGCGGTTGGCCGCAGCCGAGGACGAGGCCCGGGCCGGGAAGCGGGTGAAGCCCGCCGCGAAGAGCGGTGGGACAGGCAAGAAGCCGCGCGGTCGGACATCCGCCAAGGCGGCCGGCTCCCGAGCGCGTCCCCCCGCGACGGGGGAGCTCGTGCCGGAGGCCCGGGCCGAGACGCGAGCCGAGACCCGGGCCGGCGCGGCCTGAGGACGGAGCAGCCCCATGGGGCTGCCCGAGATGTTCGTCAGTGACGGGACTGGTTGTCGCCGTTCGACGTCCGGCTGTCGGTGCCGCGCCGGACCTGTTCGCCACTCTCGACCACGGGTGCCAGACCGAGCTGGCGAGCGAGGGAGACCAGGTCCTTCAACCGGCCCGTCTGGGTCTTGCGGCGCAGGTTGAGACGATGGGTCTCGACGGTCCGCACGCTGAGAGCCAGACGCCGGGCAACCTCCTTGTTGCTGAAGCCGGAGCTGAGGAAGCGGAGCACCTCGGCCTCGCGCGGCGTGAGGCCCAGGCTGTCGGCCGGCTCGTTCGACAGGGTGACGGGCTGCTCCGGCGGCGCCAGGCAATCCGAACCCTCCGCGAGGGCGAGCAGGGCGGCCCCGAGGTCGCGAGGCGACTTCGAGCGCGCCACGAACGCGTCGGCTCCTACGGCCAGCAGGGCGCGAAGATCGTCCGCGGTCAGCGCGCCGAACACCACCAGCGTACGGAGGTTGGGCTGGCGCTCCTTCAGTCCGACGATGCGGGCGATTCCATCCGCGAGCCGGATCTCGTCGAGAAAGATCAGCGCGACGGTGCTGGCGGTATCGGCTCTTTCCAGGTCCGCTTCGCCGATCGTGTGGAGCTCGGGCATGTGCTCCAATGTGGCGCGAACAGTCGCGCTCAGCTCTTGCGGTTCATCCAGGATCAGAACGCCAACGGCCGTACTCATGACCTCGCACCTCTCTCTCCCGGCTTGATACAAGTGACCGGGCTCGAAGTCGAAGTTCCAAGATTCGTTCCAGCGAAGGTTCGCGAATATTAAGCTTGATATCGGCTGATTCGACCCAGTCTTTGGGATACTGATCGTTTTGGAGGGCCGATCTGAGACAGCCCGGCGATCCGCCCGCCGCGACTGTGCCGTTTTGGGACGGCGCGGCTGTGTCAGCTCGCGACAGCCAGGGCGTCGCCCGGATAGGACGCCACCCGGTTGCGGCCGCCGCTCTTGGCCGCGTAGAGGGCGATGTCGGCGCGCTTGACCAGGGCTTCGACGCTGTCGCCGTTGATCCAGGTGCTGACGCCGAAGCTGCAGGTCAGCCGGATCGTGCCGTGCGCGCCGCGGATGCGCTGCCTCTGGATGGCCGCGCGCAGACGCTCGGCCCGCGCGGCCGCGTCGCCGATGCCGCAGCCGGGCAGCACCACCGCAAATTCCTCGCCGCCCAGGCGGCCGGCGATGCCCTCGCCGGCGATCAACTGGGCGACGGCCTTGATGGCGACGTCGCCGACGTCGTGGCCGTGCTCGTCGTTGATGTGCTTGAAATAATCGATGTCGAGGAGGATTGCCGAGATTCCACCGGGTCGGCGGTGCTGTTCCGCCGCGTTGCGTGCCCGGTTGAAGAACGCGCGCCGGTTGTAGGAACCGGTCAGCGGATCCGTCTCGGCGAGGCGGATCAACTCCTCCTGCATGGTCGTCAGGCGCTCGGCCGCGCGGAGGCGGGCATTCAGTTCCTCGGCGCTCGGCGGCTTCTCGATGAAGTCGTCGGCGCCGCTGTCGAGGGCCTCGGCCAGGCTGCGGACGTTGCGGGCGGACGACATCGTGATGACGTGCAGCGGTCCGCGTTCCTCGGCGAGCAGGCGTGCCGCCCAGCAGAGTTCGAGGCCGCACAGGGGCCGAACCTCGAGACTCGTGATCAGGACGCGCACCGCGGGCGTCGCGGCGAGGAAGGCGAGCGCCTGCGCGGAATCCGTGAACGGGTGCACGGCATGGCCCCGCGGCTCGATCAGCGAGGCGATGATCTGGAGCACGACGCGGCTCGAATCGACGATGACGATCTGCATGGCGCGACCCGGATCTGATATCCGCGGTCTAAGTCAGAAGACTTAACCCACCACCAACGGGCTTATTCCAATATGAAGGTCGCCACGACGACGCCAGACCGGCGCTACATCGTCGTTCGCGGGCGCTTGTGGCGCAGCGCCAATCCCGCGCTGTCGCCCGAGCGCCGGGAAGAACTCGTCGTCCAGCTGATGACGGCCCGCCGCGCTGTTCAGGCCGCGAAGCGCGCGGAGCGTGAGGGTGGAACCGGAGCGGGGCCCGCCCTCGCCGCGGCCAGGGCGAACGTCGATGCGGCCAAGGTCGCCCTGGGCGAGCGCGGTCCGGTCTGGTGGGACGACGGCGCGCCCGACCTCAACCGCAGGCTGGCGCGCAACACGTCCTATGCCGACTGGTATGCCGCGATCAGCGACGGGGAACCTGAACCGTGATCACCCGGGCGCCCGCCGTCTGACCCTCCTCGAGGCTCCGGACCCGGTTGCGCCCGTGGGGGACAGCCGCATTGATGACGGTGAGCGTCGGTGCCGCCGCGGGCGGCGCCGCGATCCCCGAGACGGTCGGAACCCCGTAGGTCCCGTAGCTCCACGGAGACGGTACGATCTCGGAAGGCCGGGGCACGCGGGTCAGGGGGGCGCCGATATAGGACCCGCGCACGAACTCGCCGCCGAAGCCGTCATAGCCCCCGTACGCCGGGCCCCCGTAAGCTGCACCCCTGAAAGCCGGGCCGTACGGGTGCTGCCGATGGACGGTTTCCGCCGAGACCGGCGCCGCCAGGGTCAGGGCGAGAAGCGTCAGGGTCGTCCGGGTCACCATGGAAACCGCTCCGGTGCGCGTCGGCGCGAGCAGATCGCGCGGGATGCAGGGGAACGGACCGGAACACCGGCCGTTCCGGAACGGCAGCTGCGGAGATTGCGTAAGTCTTCGGTTGTGCCCAGGAGACGGGCGGGTGCGACGGCGATCCCGCGGCGGTGCGTTCAGCGGCAGGTCGTGATCCGCCGAACCACCCAGCCCTCGCCCTCGATCCATAAGCGGCGGCGCGCCCGACTGCAGGTGGCGTCGTCGTCGCGCTCGACCGCCGCGGTGTGGACCTGCGGGCTGGCCTCGGCGACCTTGGTCTCCGCTGGGCCGTTCGCGGCCTGGGCGGCGAAGGTGGCGAACACGGCGATGCCGGCCACGCCTGCGGCTTTCAATGAAATCATCATATCGGGGAGAAGCGCTCTGCGGCCGTGCTTGGGGATCGCTTCATGAATGCACGGGCCGCCATTTCGGTTTCATCGTTCGCGGTGGATGGTGTGTCCGCTCGCAGGGCGGTCGCCGTGCTTAGTTTTCCCGCCTTTCGCGGGTAAGGAAGAACAAAACCGGATGCGCTGGCGCCCGGGGCGGTCCGCGCTGTTCCGGAACGCCCCATCGAGGGCCTGTCAGGTTCGGTCCACGCAGCAAGGGTTCATGAGCAAGCCGAAGCCCCCGACCAACGCGCTCCTGACGCCGGAGAAGCGCGCTGAGGACGCCGACCAGACGATCCGTCCGCTGAGCCTGTCCGAGTTTATCGGGCAGCGTGCGGCGCGGGCGAACATGCAGGTGTTCATCGAGGCGGCGCGCCGGACCGGGCAGGCGCTCGACCACGTGCTGTTCGTCGGGCCGCCGGG
>NZ_JAKSYP010000177.1:0-1972 GCF_022829625.1 Methylobacterium sp. E-046
GGCCGCGACTACAACATCGGCAACATCGCCTTCGCCGGCACCGTCGACTCCAGCGCCGACATCGTCTCGGTCGGATTCCGCTACCTCTTCGCAGCACCCGCCGCGCCCCCCGAACAAGCCCCACTCATCCGGAAATACTGACTCCGACGGCTCCGGACCGGAGTCGCTTCAAGGGGGGAGTCACGTTCCAACGGAGACGTGATTCCCGAAGACGAACGTCGCATCACCTTCGGTCTTGCGGCGCTTCATCGTGGGGATGACGGCGCGATCGCGTCCGGGGCTCCGACGAGCGGACGTGTCCCCGTCCCGGATGTCCGGGGCGTTCGGGCGCGGCCGTCCGGGCTGAGGGTCAGGCTCGCCGCCCTCGGGCCGGACAAATGCCCGGCACTGCATTGACGCTCTTGCACTGACGCTCTGCGCCCGTGGTCCGACAGGGGCGGTGAGCCGCCTTCGGATCCCGGCAGCGCGCGTGATCGGATGATCCCGTCCGGTCACACCGCTGCGGCGCGGACGGCGCCGTGCCGCACGCTCGGCCGCATGCTTGGCTGGACGCTCGGCCGCATGCTTGGCCACACGCTTGGCCGCGCTCCTGATCGGGCCCTGATTCGAAGGCCGGCCGCCCTGATCGTCGCGGGCGCCCGTCTCGGGATGAACTCCCCGGGCTGTCACCGCGCGGGGCGCCGATCCGGGGCGATCGGCGGCCACGAAGACGGCCTGGGACGAGAATCTCCCATATGAAATAGAGATGTTCTCCCATCCAGACGGCCGGGGGCGGCTCTGCCTGTTCGCCGCCAGCCATCACGCGACCGCGGTCGCCGGCGTCGAACGGCCTGAGACGTCGACCCGCGGGCGCGGGCGACCTCCTCCGCCGTGTGATCAGATCCGTGGCCTATGGGCTGCGCATCCAGGCAAGGTCCGCCGGGCGCAGCGGCTCCCGGTTGAATCGGCTCCGCCGGCGACCGTGACCGAACGTCTAGCGCGGCTCAGCGAGGCGGCACGCCGCGCCGCCGGCCCGGGGCCAGCCGTAATAGATCGCCTCCGCCTGCACGGTCGCGTCGGCGGCGATGCTCGGCACCGTCGTGGTGGTCGTGTCGAGAACCGACCCGCCGGCAGCCGTGAACGTGCAGAGGAGCGTGGCCGGCGCCCGCGCCTCCGGGCCCGGATTGTGCAGTTCGACCCGGGCACGCTGCGGCTCGTGCGAATCCGGCGGCGTGTGGAGCCGGGTTTCGACAACGCCCGCCGTGTCGGCCCAGGCCGACGACGCGGCGACGGCCGCACCGACAGCCAGAAGAACCATGGCCCGCCGTGGTGTCCCGATGCATCCCATGTCTGTCCAAGCCCCTTCGTCCGATCCCCGCCGGCGAACATGTCGACCCAACCGCGGAAACCCCCTCGCGGATCGGCGCGCCACGGGCAAACCGGCCTGCGGCGCTTCGCCCGGGCTGGATCTCCCGCCAATAGGAACATATAGTGAACACATGATGACGGGCGCCGCTCGGCGCGAGGAGGAGTGAGGGATGGCACGCTACCGTTTTCACTGCACCAACGGCCTTGAATGCGTGTTCGACGCGCGCGGCCGGGAGGTCCGGGCGTCGTCGCGCTTGGTCGAGCGGGCGCGGCAGGTGGCGGCCGACGTGCGGCAGTCGCTGGCGAACCGAACCGACTGGGCCGAATGGCGTGTGACCGTGCACGACCTGACCGGGCGGCGCGTGCTCGTGCAGCCCTTCGAGCCGGCGCGGGACCGGGTGAAGGTGGCGGCCTGACCGATGGCGCCGATGAAGACAGCCCGGCCGCCGGCCGTCCCGCCGGAGCCGGGTGCGGGCCGGGACGGCGCCGACCAGACGATCCGTCCGCTGAGCCTGTCCGAGTTTATCGGGCAGCGTGCGGCGCGGGCGAACATGCAGGTGTTCATCGAGGCGGCGCGCCGGACCGGGCAGGCGCTCGACCACGTGCTGTTCGTCGGGCCGCCGGG
>NZ_JAKSYP010000120.1:0-11474 GCF_022829625.1 Methylobacterium sp. E-046
GGGGGGCGCGGCTCAGGAAGGCAAGCTAAGCTTTTTTTCTGGAACAGATAGCGATTATGACGATTTATGAAGGGTTCTAGGTAAACTCATCATAAGCCTTCATACACATGGATCCCGTTCGAAACCCTTACGTACCCGGTGCTGGCACTCCGCCTGCCGAGTTGGCCGGCCGCGACGATCTGCTGAAAGGCGCCGATACGGTTTTAAAACGCGCGGCCTTGGGCCGTTCGATACAAAGCCCCATCCTCGTTGGGCTGCGTGGCGTTGGGAAGACCGTTTTGCTGGTAAAAATCCGCGAGCTAGCTCAAGCGGAGAAATTTCGGACCGCTTCAATTGAAGCGACGGAGGCAAAAAATCTCCCAGAATTGTTAGTCCCTGATCTGCGCCGCATTCTTTTGTCTTTAAGCTTGTCTGAAAAGGGAAGAGAGCAAGCTCGAAAAGGACTTCGCGTTCTAAAAAGCTTTCTGGGTGTTTTTAAACTAAGTTACGGCGACATAGAACTTGGTATCGAAGCTGAGGCTGGCGTCGCAGACACAGGACAGCTTTCATCAGATTTGACCGATCTCATAATTGCCGTTGGTGAAGCGGCAAAGGCGGCTGGAACCGCAGTAGCAATATTAATTGATGAACTTCAATACCTATCTGAGATAGAATTTTCCGCTCTTATTACGTCCATACATAAAGTCAATCAATATCAATTACCAGTTGTTCTTATTGGTGCGGGATTGCCACAAATACTTGCCTTGGCCGGCGAGTCAAAATCTTATTCTGAGAGGCTGTTCACATATCCGACCGTTGGTCCTCTCGAAGTAGGTGATGCAATCTCTGCGATAGTTAACCCGGCTCGAGATGAAGGTGTTTCATATACCGATGAAGCAATTGAAGAACTAATGCTCGTTACTGAAAGGTATCCGTACTTTTTACAGCAATGGGGCCATGAGGCTTGGAATTTGTCGGAGCAGGATATTATTGATCGCAACGTCATAGTTTCTGCAACAGCTATGGCGATTAAGAAACTCGATGAAAGTTTCTTTAGGCATAGGTTTGATCGATGCAATGCTTCTGAGAAACGATACATGCGCGCCCTGGCAGAACTCGGCCCCGGCCACCACAAATCTGGAAGTATTGCTGAACAGCTCGGCTTAAGAGTGACCAGCGTTGGTCCTACTAGATCTAAGCTCATTACTAAAGGAATGATTTATTCGCACCAGCATGGCGATACAGCGTTCACAGTTCCACTGTTTGACTCTTATATGCGCCGTGTGATGCCTGATTTCAAACCAAAGTGGACTTCCCTTTGACGAAGGTATAGCTCCATCGCAATCTCAATTTGCGCTCGGAGCGTAGGCCACCTCGACATTGTCATCCTCAAGGCTATCCTCCCGCCATGCGCACAGCCCTCGCCGCCCTCGCTCTCGTCGTCGCTGTCGGTGGCGCCCGTGCCGCCGATCAGTGCGAAGGGGTCATCAAGCTCCAAGGCTTTTTCAGTCGCGCGCAGTTTCAATGCGGCTTGACCAGCAATCATCACCGGACCGTGCCGCGGGTCGAAGAATGTGCCGCTCGAATAAATGAGCGGAAAATGGAACAGATACTTACGGCTGGCATGAAGATGTACGATGCGCAGGAAGCAAAGCGTGGTCGTGCCGCAACATGCACGGAACTGTCTAATTCTTTTCCTGACATTATGGGTCGCTAGTCCGCCCTTCGCATTTGCGCACCGCTGCGCTGGACGACATCCTGGAACAGATTACCGCTGGCGGTGGTCGCCACCCGTGTCTCGGGCCCCGGTTTCAGCACATTCACGACCACACTGCCGTTGTTCTCGACCTTGGGCATGGCGACCACGCCAGCACGTGCGGCAGTAGCAGCAACCCGTGCGCCGCTCGAACGTAGACCGGCCGCGTCCGCCTGCTGCGCCTCGAACGTCTTCCGAGCGGCTTCGCGAGCCGCCCAGCCGGCTCCATCGGCTTTGCCAGTTCGCATCGCGTTGGCCTGATCCATCGTCACGCCTGGCGCGCCCGTCATGCTGTTTGGCCGGAGGACGCTGGGGGCGCCATTCGGCAGCAATCCGGTGCCGCCGTCCGCGCGCTCGGCCCTTGCGCCTCCGCCTTCTGGAACGTAACCGGAGTCGCCCCAACTCGGATTGGCGGCGCGCTTCCCGTGGAAGCCCTGCCAGTTTGGGAACGGGCTGTACCGCGGATCTTTGTTGAACTTCTTGCGGAGATACTGCGCAACCCAACGAACCTGCGCCGGGATCGTCCGCGGGTCGCTGAGGTCGAGGCCCGTTTCCTTCTCGAACTCCGCTCCAGTGCCGCGTCCGCGATAGCGGTTCAGTTGGAACGGCCCCCACGAATCCTCCGGGCGACCGGGCGTGCCGGGATTGTGATCGTATGCCCCTCGGGGATTGCCACGGTTGTGCCGCTTACCGCTCTCACCAGCCCGGATGCCCTGCATCCATCCGGAGTCGATCCCGGCATTGGCCGACTCCCTCTCGATCAGCGCCGTGAGGTTGCCGGCGTCGCTACCGGAAGGTGAGCCGCCGAACCGCGGTATGTCCGGCCGCGGTCCTATGGGCCCCATGCGCGGCCGCACCCCGAGTGGGTTGAAGCGGCCGGCACCGACTGCGCCACCAGAACCGGCGCCACCAAACCGACCGTCGATTCCGCCGCGCCCGCCGAACCAAGCCGCATCCGGGTTGCCGTAGTTTCCTGCCCCAGCCTGCCGGCGCGCCTCGCGCTGCGCCGGATCCTCCGGCGGCAGCCGCCTGCCACGGCGGTCGAAGCTGCTTCCGCTACCGAAAGCCGCCGTCTGCACGGTCGCATCCCCGAACAGCCCGCCCAGGCTGTCCGCGGACATTTTCGAGACCGTCGCACCGCCGCGGCTGGCCTTCATTTCGTCCGTGAGCGCGTCCACGCTCTTGCGGAGCTTCTCCGACGCCTCGAAGTCCTTCTGACGCTGTTCGGGTGTGCGGCCCTGGAGCCGGGAGAGCTCGGCCTGGGCCGCGTCCAGCTTCTGCTGGGCTGCCTCGGGCGTGTCGAGCAGACCCATGCGCTGCTGCGTGCGGCCGATCAGGTGGCCGGATGCATCCCTGGCCACGTCGCGCAGCTTGGTCAGCCGGTCGACGTTCTCGCGAGCGCCGATCTCGTCGTCGCCGAGGCGCGGCGCTAGCTTGCGCGCGAGCGGGCCGGAAGCGCCGTCGAGGCCGCGCACCGCGCCGACATAGTCGCCCTCGCGGATTGCGTGCACCGCTTCTGCGATCTCGTGGAACGCTCGGGCCATCGAGCCTGCTAATGCCGTCCCGGCCTGCAGGCCTTTGACTGCGTCGTCACCGAACTGCTTGAAGTTGATCTGGCCAAGCTCCGTCTTCACGGCCTGCAGGCCTTCTCGGAGCGACTTGGTTATGTCGGCCCGCTCGCCTGACACCAGGGTATCCATCCAGGTGGTGAACTCGGTGGCGGGTCCCAGCAACTCACGGGCGATCGTCAAGCCGAAGCGCTGCATCGAGCTCTTGAGGCTACTCACCGATCGATCGAACTTCTCGGCATCGATGATGTCCTCCGGCTTGAACTCGCCGAGCTTCTCCCGGGCCTTCTTGAACAGGTCCACGACTTTGCCGAGGTGCCCATCAGCGATGCGCCCGAGGTCCTGGTTGCCGAAGAACTGCTGGGCGAAGATGCCCCGCTCCACCGGGTTGCGGATGGTCTCCATGAAGGCGAGCGCCTTCTTGAGCTTCTCGCCCTCATCAGTGGTGTGTTGCAGGTCGGTCGCAAAATCCTGGAACGCCTTGCGCCCGGCCGCGTCCCGGCCCTGCTGCATCACCCATCGGAACGCCTCGCCGGTCCCGATCGAGAACGTCCGCATCTGCGCGGCGAAGTTCTTGGTGGCCGACGCGACCGCATCCTGCTCGATCCCGAACCGGCCGGCCACGCTCCCGAACTCTTGCAGGGTTTTAGCCGCAACACCGGTTTCGCGGCTGAGCTGGCCGAGGCTCGCCATGCTACCGGTCAGCCGGTTGAGGGCATTCGAGATGCCGGCCACGGCAGCGCCGGCGCTCAGCCCCGTGACGCCAAGGGCGGCGAAGGCCGGGTTCACGACGCTCGACGCCGTCCGAGCGGTCGACTGCATCGCCCCCTCGACCGACTTGAAACCCTTGGCGAGTGCGTCGCTGTGGTTATTCCCGGCGCGAGCGGTGTCGAGCAGCTGAGACCGCAGGGCTTTCAGGGGGCCGGTGAACTTGTCCCGGACCTCAGCTTCCATGCGCAGAGGATCATCGGCCATCAGGCGCTCCTGAAGTGTGCTATGCTGCCCTGATCGACGAACCGATGGAGGTTCCGATGGACGGCAAGCAGGCGGTCGAGTTCGCGATCCTGATGCTCGTGATCGTCTCGATAGGCTGGAGCCTCAGGCCCCGCGGGATGCGAGCGCGGGCGGCAAGCGACGGCTCCACCTACAGCTACGTCAGCGCCGACACGACGGGCGGTCCCGACTTCAGCTCCAGCCACCACGGCTGCTCCCATCATGGCAGCGACAGCGGGAGCTGCAGCAGCGATGGCGGGGGCGGTGGTGACGGTGGCGGTGGCGACTAGGACCATCACAGCCGCGTAGCCCGGTTATTGATGCCATCGCCGTGATGCCAGCCATCTTCGGCGAGCTGTGGCAGCCGCACAGTCTCGCGGAGCGCCGGCCGGGTATGGCCACCGGCGGCGTAGGCAGTGACCGGCACGGTTCGCCGGAAGGTCCGCCACTCGCGGGTGCGGGTGCGGTCGAGCGAGCCATCCGGCTTGTAGGGATGCGGGTTCGACGTCGGGTTGCCGGCCTCGTCTGCGTAGGCCTCCCAGCTCTCGACGCGCTCGGCCGGATCGGCTGTCGGCCGCCGCGCATCCCGGCCCGACACGATGGCAGGGCCGGGAATGCCGGCCTCTCGCGCCAGGCGCTCGGCCTCGGTCCAGTCCGTGAGGAAGCCGGCGATTGTCGCGGCCGGGGCACTGTACTCAGCGGCGGCGCGATCAATCACAGCCGCCACCGCTGCCTCAGCGGTCGCGCGCTGCGTCGCCCGCTCCGCCGCCGCCTCGCTCGCTTCGGCGGTCCGCAGCTCGACGGTCAGATCCTCATGCCGCTGCTCTGCCCGGGCAATGACGCGCCCAAGCCGGGCGATCTCCGTCTCATGCCGCTCGTGCGCGGCGTCGTCGCCGGTCCGCAGAATGTCCCGGGTGCGCCCGTTTAGGCTGGCGATTTGCGTAGCGGCAGATTGGGCCTCGGACGCGGCCGCCGCGACGTCGTGACGGATGCGCTCGGCAGTCCGGGTCTCAAAGGTGGGACCCGGCTTCTCGGCCGGTCGACGGGGAACCATGCGGGCGACGGGGCTGCTCAAGGCGTGAACTCCTGGCGAGATTTAGGGGCGCGGCCGTCCCGACCTTGACCGCGGTAGCGTTCGGGGCGCGGAGGTCGGGTTCCCGGTGTTCGACGGGCCGCGGGCGTCGTCATCACGAGCCCCGAAGGTCAGCGGCGGCCGGAGCGTTCGCGCGCGGCCTGGCGGTTGGCGAAGTAGGCATCGACCTGCTCGGCGGTCGCTTCCGTCACCGGCGAGCCGCCGCGCATGCGATCCACGGAGGCGGGCGGCAGGTTAGCGAAGGCGCCGTGACCCGGCACCGCCAGGACCGGCGCGGCAGCCTTCCCGGCAGCTGTCCCGCGCTTGGTGGCGAAGTAGCTATCGGCGAAGGCGAGGCCTTCATCGGCGGAGGCACCAGCACGGCGCCGCGACGCAAACAGGTGCGGATGCGAGTTCGGCGTCGGCACAACGCCGTCGACCTTCGTTGAGAGCTTGCGCGGCGCGATGGCGTTCATGGCGTTCCTCGAAACAGGAGATGAGGCCGCGTCAACGCCATGACGGGGACCGTCGGCGCGGCCTCTCTCACCGGACGCGACTGTCCCTCGCGGCTGGGAGCGGGATGAAGGGTGATGCAGTTCACGGCTTCGCCAGCCCGTGCAGGATGGTGGTCCGGCGAAGCTCCGGGATGCCGGGATGCGGCACGCCCGCCACCGCTAGCTCGCGCTGCACGGCGGTGCGCACGAAGTCGGCCAGGGTGATCCCCTTCCGAACCGCGACCTTCGCCGCGGCGGCGTGCATCTCACGCGGCACGGCCGCGCTCAGGCGTTCGTTGAAGTAGGACGTGCTCATGCGGGATAGCTTCGGGCCTACTTTCCGGCCCGTCACCTTGCCGCATCCAGAAAATCACCTTGCCGCATCTGGACTGCGGTTGGCCTCGACGAGGCTGAGCGGCGCGGTCCAGCGGTTGGACAAATCGCGTGTGCCGATGCGCTTGAGCCTCTTCCGCGCGGCATCTTCCGTGAGCCCCCAGATGCCGGCGGCCTCTTTAGAGCCGACCTGGCGGTTGGTGTCTGGAACAGACCCAAGGGCCGTCAGCAGCGCAGCCTCCGCTTGCCGCACGGCGGCGAGCGCCTGTTCGAGGGCGACACGCCCCGTGGAGGTAGGCGCTTCAGCCATCGGCCTTTGGTAGCGGCGGCGGGCGGAGGGCGGCGCGGGCCCGCTTGAGCCGGCGCCGCAAGTCCTGCTCAGCCCGCAATCGTTCAGCCTGAACTTGCCTCATTTCTTCGTTCATTTCTTGCTCTCCTGCTTTGCCTTGTGCTTAGCCTGCTTGTCGAAGGCTACCAGAATGGCATCGAATTTGTCTGGGTCGGACAACTCTTCAAGCGCTTCGATGATTTCACCTTCGACCCTTATTGTCTGCTTCGGGTCTAATGCATCGCTGAGCTTGCCACGGATACCCATGAAGCGCTGACGGATCACGCCGTATTCGCGAGAAACTTGGGCTGTAACTGCGGCAATTTCGACCAGGTGCCCTCTTGTCTCTTCGTTCTTCATCTCGGTTTGTTCGGCGAGTGCGCGGTCCTTGCGTGCGCGCTCCTGGGCCGGGTCGAGGTCGCCCGGTTGCGAAGGCTCGGGTTGGAGATCCCGTAGGTATCGGATGTAAGCGACGCGACAGACGTCGCTGTCCATCTGTCCGCGCGCCGCCTTGGGCAAAACGTTCATGCCCTGCAATTCACGCACACGGCGTTCGCTTAGATCCAAGTGAACAGCGATTTCGGCAATGGTCGACATGGCGGCGGAACCCCCTATGGAAATTTGATCGCTGGTGAGGGATCGGAACTCGCGCGTTACCTCCGATGGGCACCCCAGCAGGAAGGACCCACGAGGTTTCGATCGGCTGGGATCGCGCTCGGGTCCTACTCTCGGCCACTCCTGAGGCTTGACCGGCGAGGCCACTCTGCCTTGTCCACAGCCCTGTCGAATTGACGGATACTATGAAGCAGTCATTCGCCCTATTAGCTGGCGATAGTCTGATTTCGGGGTGTGCACTGAGGCCGCCGTGATTGAGAATGATCCCGACACGTGCAGGGAATTCTACGTAGAACCGAACGGAAAGCGTTGGCTGCTCGCGCGCGATCCGAAGACCGGTCGACCCTACGTCCTGCACCACCTGGGGGACGACAGGCTGAAGGTCCAACTGGATCTCGGGTCGTTCCTCGTCCTGTTCGAGGGGCAGGAACGGGAGGCTCTGTTTAGGCTCATCGCGTCTCTGCTTCCGTGCGGCGATGGAGCGGATCAGGATGGCGCCAATGTCGTTCGGTCGCCTCGATTCATGTCGCGACGCATGCCTCGCCGGAAGGATTGAAAGGCGTGCGCTCAAAGGGTTGCGCTTCCGAAGAACGCGAACCGTGCTATCGACGGCCTCATCCCCGCATCTGCTTCCGAGCTGTTCGAGGGCTGATCCGTGAAGCTCATCCTCGGTCACAAGGGCGATTGGATCGTCGATCCCCGCGAACTGGCTGCTCGCCTTGATGTGCGCGTCAGAGATCTGAAGCGAATGGAGCGGCGCGGACAGGTCGACGCCAGACTCGCGACAGGCGATGGCGACGAGGCAGGCTTGTCGCGAGTGACCATCCGCCTGCCCGACAGAGGATGGTCGGGCACCTTTGATCGAAGCGGCACACTCCTCAGTGAGGATGCGTGGTGATGCCACAGATCTCAGGACCGCGCTCCGCTGAAGCGTGCTACGCAAGTCGAGCAGTTGCGTCATTCGTTGCCCATACAGGAGGCTCCGATGTCGTTCTTCCGCTGGATGTTTTCTAAAATGCTCGAGCTTCTCATCGGTAACGCGCAAGAGCGCCGGTCCAATTTGATTGCTGCGGAGAAAGAGGCCGGAACTTACCAAGCATCTCCTCTTATGAAGGGCAGCAATTTCGATGCAGACTACAACGCTGCAATCCGAATGCTGCGGGAACGACTCGATCGAAGATTTCCGGATAATCACTACGCCAAACACAGAGTTGGACAGAGCCCTCACGTCGATCATGGGGAAGAGCGAGCACGCGCAGTCGACACCATGTCGACCGCGGTAGCCATGGCATTGAGAGACGGAGCTACCGTGAAGCAGGCAGCCGAAGCGGGCGCGGCCAGCGTTGGCATCTAGGCGGCCGCCGCTGGCTTGCCGGATGTCTGCCTCTACCACGGGGGGTGTAAGATCGGTAAGATTGTAAGATTGGAGAGGGCTGCTCATTCGGCATCTCCCTCTCCGTACCGGTCTCCCGATCTTACATTCTTACCGATCTTACAGGGGTTATGGACCCCTGAGAGGTAGTAGGATCCACGTCCGGCCTTCTCGATTTCACCTGCTTTCATCATCCGATAGAGTGTGACATCGAGGGCATTCCTGCTCTCCAGACCAGCCGCGAGCATGATGTCTTTAGGCGACATCGGTTCTGACGACTGGCGCAAGGCGTCGAGGATCAGGTTGCGCTCATCACTGCGCCGAACGTCGGCGGCCGCGCCCAGCATGGTCCACGCGCCGCTGGTTCGATCGAAGGTCAGCGCGCTCTCGATCTCCTCGATGTCACGCCCGCGCCCGTAGAGCGTGGTGCCCTGACTGTCCCTTGCCAACACCAGGGTCGTATCGGCGGTGCCGGTCAGGCCCGTCGAGCCTGAGAGGCAGTCGAACGGATCCTCGGCCTCTGCCTTGCGGGTGTGGTGGATCACCACGATGGCGATGCCGAACTCTGCGGCCAGCCCCTGCAGGCCTTCCAGCGAGCGCACGTCGTAGTCGTAGATTCCCTCGTTGCCCTTCATCGCAGGGCGAACCTTGTTGAGCACGTCCACGATGACGAGGCGCGGATCCGGCCGACTCTCGATCCAGGCGCGGATATCGTCGAGCCCGCCGTCGTCGAGGCGGCGGCAATTCAGATCGTAGTGCAATCTTTCCGGCAATCTTACAGGGATATTACAGGCGGTCGTCGGCAGGAGTTGGCCGAGCCGCTTCTGCAGGCGGCGCTTGTTGTCCTCTAGCGCGAGGTACAGGACGTCGCCTTGCTCGACCTCGATAGTGCCAAGGGCGTAGCCGCCCATGGCGACTGCGATAGCGGTACCGAGCAGGAACCACGACTTGCCCAGTTTGGGCTTACCACCGAACAGGGTGAGCCCTTCCGCGAAGATGCCCGGGACGATGTAGCGGATCGGCGGCAGCACCTCATCCATCAGCTCGGCAGCTGTCGCAGATCCGAAGCGAGGCGGCGGGACCTTCACCGGTAGCGGTGCGAGCCGCTCGATCGTGTAGGCAGTATCAGCCATGGGCCACCGCCTTCAGCGCGTCGTTGATGTCGTCGCCCTCGGCCGTCGCCTTCACGAGGAACACCTCGCGTCCTGCCCGGCGCCAGCGATCGGCACAGAGCTCTGAGGCGCCTCGGCCTGCCGGATCGTCGTCGACCGCGATCCAGAGACACTCGATCCCGGACAGCACCGGGAAGCTGGTGATTCCGCCCGCGTTCAGGACCGACCACACGGGGGTGTCCCCAAATTCGGGGAGACCCTGCAGGGAGAGCGTCGTCTCGATGCCCTCGCCGATGCCCAGGCAGGTGGTGACATCCTCATTCGCCGTCAGCTTCACCGCCCCGTTGCGAATGCTGGCAAGGGCGAGCCGGCCCTTGCCGTTGACCTCGACCTTCTGGCCTTTGAGGTTGAGAGCTGTGCGGTGGATCGCCTGCGGGGCGTTGGTGACGATGTTCCGGACCAGGGCGACCATTGCCGGGGTCCGCTCACCCGCGAAGGGGCAGGACGGAAGGAAGCGGATCACGTCTCCACCAGCGGCCGGCACTGCGAGGCCTCGGCTCGCGAGGTACATCTCGACAGGCGAGCCAGAGGGTTGTTGGCCCTCATCCCACAAAGCCAATGCACCGGCTTGGCGGCTTGGATCGACCGCCCGCAGTTTCGACCCAACTTGAGCCGGAACGGGGTGTGCTGATTTTTGAGCATACCCCCGTGAAGCAAAGGTACGGTCGAGCCCTAGCCGCTGGCGCACGTAGTCCTTGGCGTCGAGGTCGTTGTCGCCGGCATGAGACCGGACGATGAAGCCATCAGGTGCGGCCGTGCTGAATAAGACGGAGAGGCTGCGGTCGCGGGAGCTGTGGTCGGGGCCGGGGCAAAGGATGCTCCGACCTGAGACCTCGCCCCCGAGCATGCGCGCTGCGGAGCGAAGATCTATCATGCGCGGCCTCCCTGCTCTGTGCCGGAGAACAGCGCCTCACCGCGGTTGAGGAACCCGCTCGCAACCGCTTCCAAGCACTGATCGAGAAAGGGGTGCTCCTTGATGCCAAATGCATCGAAGGATTCAATGATGTGCCCTTGCAGCCCGTTCAGAGTGGAGAGGATCGCGGTGTTGATCTCCGCATCCGTGAACGACGCACCGGCTACGCGGACGAACAAGGTCTCGGCGGCATCGACGCCGAGCGCGGCCATTGTCTCGATGCCGATCGCCAGGGTTTCGTCGCCGTAGCTGGCGACCGCGAGACGCTCGTCAGTCTCGTCCATGATGCGGCGGAGGGTCTCGGCGCTCATGCCTAAGCCCTCCAGTCATCGACGATGGGGAAGGCTAGGCCTGCAATCACCGCGGCGAGAGCCGGGCTGAAATCGTATCGGGCGCGGAGGCGCGCGGTCTGGATTTCGAGGGGACTGAGTGCTACTTCGGATGGGTCTCTCTGGCGAGCGACACTATCCGAGGGACGCATGCGCTGGCCGGCGCGGCGTCCCTCAACTGTTTGATGGGCCATGGTGCTAAGCGGCCTCCTGCATCAGTGACGCCACGTAGGCGCGCAGGCTCTCGTCGGGCACGAAGCTCGCCCTTCCCTGATGGACCAGCTTCAGCTTCCCCTCGTTCACCAACGCGTGGAACTTGGTGTTGCTGATACTGAGGGCGTGCTGAGCATCTTTGCGACGATGCAAAAGCTTCCCCGCTGGCGCGCGCAGGTCTCCTGCCGCACCCTGAATGTGATTAGGCGTGGAATAAGGACCCCGTTTTCGGGGTGATCGGCGTCCAAACGGGACCCCCAGGACAAGTCATCCACACTGCCTTCCGGCTCGAACGGGAGGCTTGCGCGGGATGTTGGTCGTGGAGACGGTCGCAAAG
>NZ_JAKSYP010000194.1:0-36659 GCF_022829625.1 Methylobacterium sp. E-046
GGTTGGCGCTCGCAACCCGACCCTACCCGGCAACCGCCGATGACCACCCCGCGGGGAGCCCCGCCCGCCACAGCCCTGTGGAAGGCGCGCGGACGGGCTTCCTCGCTACCGCCGAGCTACACCACCATCAGGGACACGACCACCGAATTTGCCGAACAGCAGCCGAACGGCCGCTTTGTCCAAGGGGCTTTCAACGGCCCTGGCGGCAGGGTTGGGTCGGTAGGACGGCCGTCAAATTTTCCGACAAAGCGGCTTTGAAGCGGACCGGCCGGTTTCGGCCAGCCTCGGTCATTCAGAGCCGGTCAGATTGCGGGTAAGCGGACATTACGAAGGTCCGAGAAGGGTTGCGAGCGGGCACGGAGGCGATGTCCGCTTCCATCGATTACTGCCCGAGAGCAGATCGGCCGAAAACCACTCCAAGCGGACATCGAGGGTAGTAAGTTTTTTGAACGTGAGCCAAAGGATGGGCGCACGCAATCCTAGAAGAGCTTGGGCCGCACGAAACTGCTTTGAGCCAGGGCAACGAGCGGCTTTTGCACCGGGGTGCAATCGACCGTCAGCGATCGGCTAGCTGGAGATGGAGGTGTGAGAGGTCCAGCCCTTCGTACCGAACCTTGTCGATCTCCTGAGCCAATGAGTTTGCGCGTAGCCCTGATCCATAGTTGTCTTCCGTTCGACCACTCGACCACCCACCTAGCGCGCGCACTCGTTCTGCGGAGATATCGGCTTCGCGCAGTGCGTCCCGATAATTGTGCCGAAAGCTATGGAAGGCGGTGCGTGGCTTGGCTGCGCCGCAGGATTGTAGGAAGCGGGCAAACCACTTGGAAAAATTGTCGCTCAGATAGCCGGACGCTTCTGCCGTCGTGAGTTCAGGGAATAGGCGCTCCTCACCGCGACCGGCTACAGCATCGCGATACTGCAATAAACCGCAACGCTTCAGCTCGGGATGGATGGGTACGAAACGCTCGCCTGCCGCTGTCTTCACGCGTTTCACGCCGGCATCATCAGCAGCTACAATGATGACATCGTTCCCATCGAGTTGAGCGACATCGCGAACGAGGAGCTGACAGATCTCGTTCATTCGCATCCCGGTGAAGAGCGCGATCAGCGGCACCCAAAACCGGCCGCGACGGATGACCTGATTGCCTGCTCGTGCATAGCCGGCCTCGTCATTCTGGCACCCTGTGTAGAGCGGAGCGTTGAAAATCTTCACGAGCTGTTCCGTGGAAAACGGATGCCGTCGATCTTTGGCAGCTACACCATCAACGCCGACGGAAAGGCCGGTGGTCGGATTGTCCGCCCGCACGCCCCGCGCGATAGCGAATGCCATCAGGGTGGAGAAAGCGGACAGGTAGGAACTCGCTGTAAGCCGGGTGATAGGCGCGGCGCCCGTTTTGGCCGCGGCATCGGCAGCCTCAGGCGCTGTAAGGCCAGGAAATCGCTTCGTGGCGCTTGCCGGTAGCTTGACCAAAAGGTTCACCAGCTCGGCCGCATCGGCGCGCTTGATCTGTGAGATATCCCGGTCGGCCCCAAACACCTCCTCGAACAGGCGAGCTTGAGCGGCGCCTTTCATCTGCGATTTTGGTGACATGCTCTGCCAAGCAGGCTCCGCCCGATGCTGAGCTATCAGCTCGCTCAGCGTGGTGCGCTTCGCTGCTCTCGACGGGTGCGAGACATCGGCTGGTGCGCCCGCAAAAAAGGTGTCTCCAGCGTGGTGGGAAAAATCGCTCCTCGCGTCTCGTAGCTCTCGTCTGGCTTGCTCCAGCGCGGCTCGGCGTACGAGGTGGATGAGGTGCCGAAAATCGGGTGCGTTGAGATTGACCTCAATGCCGTGGCGCTCAAGGAGCCGTTTGGCGGTGCTGAGCGTGCTAGCCTGACCGTTGGTGTCCTCTGGATCCGCGAAAGTCGCCTCTTCGATCTCCAAGTCTATCAACTCATCCTGCCGGGACCAAGCAGGGGCTGCGCTTCGCTTCCGTTGGATCCGAACGTCCTCACGTTCATGAAACCAAGCCAGTGCGATGTGCTCCGCCTCGGAGCGTGTCAGCGCCCGAACCGGTGCGGGATGAAGCTGGCGTTTGGCTGCGGCGATTTGTGCGTCGATCGCGATGAGCTCGCGCAGCAACAGCCGCCGGGCTTCTGAAAAATCGCCTGTACCCAGGGATTTTCGAAATTCGCGCTTTTTGATCAGCCCAGCTCGACGCAGGGTCTCGGGCACTTTGACCCTAACCCACCACGTGCTGCCCCTAAGCTGCAGACGTGCGTCCTTTTTTGCCATGGGTTCGGGAAGCTTGGTGTACCAGTCTGGTGTACCAAACTGCCCGGAAACTCATTGCCAAGCAATAAGTTCGTGCTTTTCCAACAGGCTAGAAAAGCCTGGTGGAGCTGAGGGGATTCGAACCCCTGACCTCCGCAGTGCGATTGCGGCGCTCTCCCATCTGAGCTACAG
Source organism: Methylobacterium sp. E-046 (assembly GCF_022829625.1). NCBI lineage: Bacteria > Pseudomonadati > Pseudomonadota > Alphaproteobacteria > Hyphomicrobiales > Methylobacteriaceae > Methylobacterium > Methylobacterium sp. E-046. The sequence goes on from NZ_JAKSYP010000194.1 coordinate 2,447, forward strand.
CCCCGTCGAGGCGCCGGCCTTGTAGGCGCGGGCGGCTCAGCCTGTCAATTCCTGTTTCAACGTCGCCCGCCACGCGCCGCTCCGGCGCAGGGTTGCGGGCGCCCCGAGGAGAGCGCGCGAACCCGCATGAATGCCCTGATCTGGCTCTTCGACACGGTCGTCCAGCTCTTCATCTACGTCCTCATCGCCAGCGCGGTCCTCAGCTGGCTCGTGGCCTTCAACGTGGTGAACGTGCGCAATCCGATCGTCGCGCAGATCGGCGAGGTCCTTTACCGGATCACCGAGCCGGTGCTGCGGCCGATCCGCAACCTGCTGCCCAATCTCGGCGGCGTCGATATCTCGCCGATCATCCTCATCCTGCTGCTGCTCTTCATCAGCCGTCTGCTGCATGAATACGCTGTGCCCGCAGCCTACGTTTACACGCAGTAGGATCGAACGCCTGTGAAGACCAATCCCGGCCGCTTCTTCGAGGATTTTCGCCTCGGCGAGACCATCCGTCACGCCACCCCCCGCACCGTCACGGTGGGCGATGTGGCGCTCTACACGGGCCTCTACGGGCCGCGCTTCGCGGTCCAGTCGTCGGACGCGTTCGCCCGCGCCTTCGGCTATCCGAAGAGCCCGCTCGATGACCTGCTCACCTTCCACATGGTGTTCGGCAAGACCGTGCCGGATGTGTCCCTGAACGCGCTGGCCAATCTCGGCTACGCCGAGGGCGGGTTCCGGCGTCCGGTCTATCCGGGTGAGACCCTGTCGACCGTCTCCGAGGTGATCGGCCTCAAGGAGAGTTCGAACCGCCAGACCGGCGTGGTCTACGTGCGCTCGGTGGGCTCGGACGAGGGCGGCGAGACCGTGCTGAGCTATTGCCGCTGGGTGCTCGTGCGCAAGCGCGATCCCGCGGCGGCCATCGCCGAGGAGCACGTGCCGACCCTGGCCAAGGTGGTCGATCCGCAGGATCTCGCGGGCGCCCTGCCGCCGCTCTCGGCCGCCGCCTACGACACGGATCTGGCCGGCAGCCCGCATCGCTTCGCGGATTACGCGGTCGGCGAGAAGATCGACCACGTCGACGGCATGACCGTCGAGGAGGCCGAGCACCAGATCGCCACGCGCCTGTTCCAGAACACCGCCAAGGTGCATTTCGACGGGCTGGCCGCCAAGGAGACCCGGTTCGGCCGGCGGCTGATCTACGGCGGCCACGTGATCTCGCTGGCGCGCGCGCTCAGCTTCAACGGGCTGGCCAACGTGTTCGCCATCGCGGGCATCAATGCCGGTCGCCACGTGGCGCCGCTGTTTGCCGGCGATACGGTCTATGCCTGGACCGAGGTGCTGGCGACCGCCGATGTCGGCCGCGCCGATGTCGGGCTCCTGCGCCTGCGCACGGTCGCCACCAAGAACCAGCCCTGCGGCGCCTTCCCGGACCGCGCCGGCGAGGGCTACGATCCGGCCGTGATCCTCGACCTCGACTACTGGGCGTTCGTGCCGAAGTAGGCCGGGGTCCGGCGCGCGGGCCTGAAGCCCATGGCGGCGACCAAGGCCCCGCGCGTGGGCGCCGTGACGGTGCGGCGGGCCGCGCCGGAGGACGCGGCCGCGATCGCCGCGATCCACGTCGCCGCCTGGCACGAGACGTATGCCGGCCTCCTGCCCGACGCGATGATTTCCGCCCTCACGGTCGAGGTGCGGCAGGCGTGGTGGGCGCAGCTCCTCAGCAACCCGCCGGCGACGCCCGGCGGCGCGGCCTATGTGGCCGAACGCGGCGGGAGGCCTGTCGGGTTCGGCACGTGCAATGCCCAGCGCTCCGCGGTTCTGGCTGCGGCGGGCTTCGACGGCGAGATCAGCAGCCTCTACGTGCTGCGCGCCTCTCAGGGCCGCGGGGTGGGACCGGCGCTCATGGCGCGGATGGCGACGCGACTGCAGCGGGCGGAGTACCGCGCCGCCGGGCTCTGGGTGCTGCGCGAGAACGCGGTCGGCCGCGGCTTCTACGAGAGCGTCGGCGGCACGCGGCTCGACGGGGACGCGGGCCTCCGCGCCCTGGGCCGGTTCACGGAGGTCGCCTACGGCTGGCCCGATCTCGCGACGCTGGCGGCCCTCGCAGGGGATCCAAACTCGCGGTCGCCGCCGCGCCGCCCGCCGCCACGGCGGCGCGACGGCGGCTGACCGGAGCCCGGCGCCTCAGCGGAGGCCGCCCCCCACGACGCCCCCCACGACGCCCGCCTCGACCGCCAGCGAGAGGCGGTCCGTGACGGCCCACGCGACGCCGACGCCCGCCACCGGCCGCACCGCGATGTCCTGACGGGTGAACGGCAGCGTCGACGGCGTCGGCCCGACGCGCAGGGTCTCGCGGAGGGCCACGCCGCCACCCTTGGCGTAGAGCAGCACGTCCGGCGTCAGCAGCGTCCCGACCTTCACCTCCAGGGTGCCGGCGAAATCGCGGGCATAGGAGCGGCGCCCGTAGGCCGGCGTCAGGTTGCCGTCGAGGCCGGCCAGATAGTCGAATCCGCCGCTGAGGCCGTAGAGGATCGAGCCCTCCTGCCACATCCGGCCACCCTCGAAGCCGAGCGTGGGGCCCGCGTAGCTGCCGGAATGGCGGGTGGTGGTCACCGCGTACCCGGTCGAGAGTCGCGCGTAGGAGCCGGTCCAGCGGCCGTCCGCATCCTCGGCCGGCTGCGGCCATGCGAAGGAGGGTAGCGGCGCGAAACCGATCGCGGGCCAGAGGAGGGCCTGGGCCGCGGCCGGCGATGCCTGAAGCAGGCCGATGCCGAGACCGAGACTGGCGGCACGGCGGCGGAGCGGACGCGAAGCGGCACGGCGAGTCATGCGGCCATGGTAGCCGAAGGCGCCGGGCCGAAACAGGGCAGGCGAGGGCGCGCCCGCCGCATCCCGGCGGTCCCGGCCGGCACGCCTGGGAACACGAGGACCACCGCCGGTTTGCAATCTGCGTGGATCGGCGAGAGGCAGCGGGTGCGATGCAGGGATATGGAGCGGCGTTCGGCCTGGGCTTCGTGGCCGGGATGCGCAGCATGTCGGCCTGCGCCGCCCTGACCTGGGCCGCCGCGGACGGCCGGACGCGGGGTGCTCTCATCCCAGGCGGTTCCGGAGCACGGACCCTCGCCACGACGGCGGCCCTTGCCGAGATGGCGGGGGACAAGATGCCGTTCGCGCCCGACCGGCGGATCCCGCCCTCCCTCGCGGTCCGGCTGGCCATCGGCGCGGCGGGCGGCTGGGCCCTCACCGGGAGTCGAAGCCGCCCCGCCTACGGGGTTCTGGCCGGGCTGGCGGGCGCGGTCGCCGGGACGCTGCTGAGCCGCGCGGCGCGGGGAGGCGACTCGCGCACCGGGCCCGGCCGGGCGCGGGGGCTTGCCGAAGATGCTGCCGCCGCCGGACTGGCCGCGATCGTCGTGCTCAAGGCCGAGCGCCAGGAACGCTGACGCACACGCCCGAGAGGGGCCGGTGCAACGAGGCGGGCGCCCTCCAGCGCTTCGGCCCCTCCGCGACGACGATGGGGATCTCGTGGAGCCCCGCGGGTGCCGCTTCCGCCTCGGATCAGTCGCGCACGACCACCTGGGTGCCGACCCGGACCCGGTCGTAGAGATCGACCACGTCCTTGTTGGTCATGCGGATGCAGCCGGACGAGACCGCGGCGCCCATCGTCTCGGGCTCGTTCGAGCCGTGGATGCGGTAGAGCGAGGAGCCGAGATACATGGCGCGCGCGCCCAGCGGGTTGTCCTGGCCACCCGCCATGTAGCGCGGCAGGTCCGGGCGGCGGGCCAACATCTGCTGCGGGGGGCGCCAGTCCGGCCATTCCTTCTTCATGGTGACGGTCTTGGTGCCCGACCACGAGAAGCCCTGCCGCCCGACGCCGACGCCGTAGCGGACCGCCGCGCCGCCGCCGAGCACGTAGTAGAGCCGGCGCTGGCGGGTGGAGACCACGATGGTGCCGGGCTTCTCCTTGCCGGTCCACGTCACCGTCTCGCGGGGGATCGCCTGGCTGCGGAAGATGTTGAGGAAGTCCGCGATCGGACCCCGGTCCAGCGGGTTGGCCGCCGCCGCCGGGGCGCTCCCGAGCAGCAGGGCCGCGAGCCCCAATAGCGCGATCCGTCTCGACATGGTCTCTATCCTCCGTCCGTCGTGGCGGGGCCTTCGCGGCGGCCCCGTGCTCGTCGGGCGAGCCGGCCCGGACTTCACGGCAAGGTTGAGGCCGGTCCGCCAGGATGCGCACTTCCGGACGTGGCTGTGTGCTGCGTGCAACACCCGGCCGGCGGCGCGACGCCGTGGGTGATTGCGCGCGGCGACAGCCATGCTTATCTCAGGGCCGTGATCCGATCCGCCGCCCTTCTGGCTCGCCGCGTCGCGGGCCTGCCGGACCGCCTCGCCCGGGGCCTCGCCGCGCTGGCGCTGCTCGTCCTCGCGACGGCGGCGCTGGCCGCCGCGCCCGCACGGGCTGAGGCCCCGCGGCCGGAGGGACCCGCCTGCGCCGTCGCGGGCCCGCGCCTGTCGGTTCTGTCGGGAGCGCCGGACGCGCAGCCCGAGGCCAAGCGGTCGGTCTTCGGCCGCACCGATCTCTGCGCCGCCGATTGCGAGATCCTCACCGAATTGGGGCTGCCGCGCCCGCCGGTCGAGGCGCCGCGGCCCCGTCACACGGTCTCCGCATCGTTCGAGTACAGGTCCGACAGCGTTCCGGCGTCCGCGCCGGACGGCTCGCCGCACCGGCCTCCACGCTTGGCCTGACGCGCGCCCCGGCCTCGCGGCCGGGAGGCGTGCGCGCCTGTTCCGATCTTCGTCCGACCGGCCTCGTGACCGGTCCCGGGATCTGACTCGATGATGCGCGGGCCCACGCTCCGCGCCAGCCCCAGCAGACGCATGCTTTCAGGAGCGTCGGTAATCGTGACCCGCACTCTGTCCGCCAGAACCCTCTCCTCGTTCCGCGCCTCGTTCGGCGCCTCGGCCCGCGCGACGGCAGTCGTGCCCGCGGCCCTGCTCCTCCTCGGCCTTGCGGCCTGCAATCCGAAGCCGGTCGCCGCGCCGACGCCGCCCGTGCCCGAGGTCGGTTTCGTCAAAGTGGAGCCTCAGGCGATCCCCTACCTGCGCGACCTGCCGGGCCGCGTCGCGCCGATGCGGATCGCCGAGGTCCGCTCCCGGGTCTCGGGCCTCGTGGTGAAGCGGCTGTTCGAGCAGGGCAGCCAGGTCAAGGAAGGCGACATCCTCTACAAGATCGACCCCGCCCCCTACGTGGTCGAGCTGGCGAGCACGGAAGCCGTGCTGGCCCGCCAGGAAGCCGCCCTCGTGCTCGCCCGCCAGCAGGCCGACCGGCTCGAGCAGCTGCTGACCCGGGCCACCGCCAGCCAGGCGCAGTACGACGCCGCCTTCGCGGCCAAGAAGCAGGCGGAAGCCGAGGTCGCCGGCGCCAAGGCGGCCCGCGACCGGGCGCAGCTCAACCTCGGCTGGACCGACGTGCGCGCGCCGATCACCGGCCGCATCGGCCGGGCGCTGCTCACCGAGGGAACCCTGATCGAGCCGGGCTCCACCGGGGCCCTCGCCACGATCCAGCAGCTCGACCCGATCTACGTCGACATCACGCAGTCGGTGGGCGAGTTGAACCGCCTGCGCCGGGACCTCGCCAGCGGCGAGCTGGCGCGGCTCGAAGACAACACCGCCAACGTCCACCTGATCATGGACGACAATTCCCTCTACCCGCTGGCGGGCCGGCTGCTGTTCTCGGACGTGACCGCCGACCCGAGCACCGGCCAGGTGACCCTGCGGGTGCAGTTCCCGAACCCGCACGACGAGCTGTTCCCCGGCATGTACGTGCGGGCGCGGATCAAGCAGGGCATCGATTCCGACGCCATCGCGGTCCCGCAGCAGGCGATCCAGCGCACCGACGACGGCCGCGCCGAGGTCTGGGTGGTGCGCGCCGACGAGACCGTCATGCGCCAGCCGGTCGAGGTCGGGCCGGTGGTCGGGCAGAACTGGCTGATCCGCTCCGGGCTCAAGGCCGGCGAGCGGGTCGTGGTGGACGGATTCCAGAAGATCACCGTGGGCGCCAAGGTGAAGCCCCTCGACCAGACCCCGGTCCACGGCGAGGCCGGCCCGAAGCACGATGCCGACGAGGCCCCCGACGCGCCCGGCGACAAGGCGGAGGTCGCCCCGCGCGCCGCCGCCGTCCAGCAGCGCCACTGAGCCTGGAGAAGCCCGATCATGGCACGCTTCTTCATCGACCGCCCGGTCTTCGCCTGGGTGGTGGCCCTGTTCATCTGCCTCGGCGGCGCGCTCGCCATCCCGAACCTGCCGGTGGCGCAGTACCCGGTGATCGCACCGCCCTCGATCGCGTTGTCCACGGCCTATCCGGGGGCCTCGGTGGAGAGCCTCTACATCGGCACGACCCGGCTCATCGAGGATGAGCTGAACGGCGCGGCCAACATCATGAGCTTCGAGTCGACCACCGACTCGTTCGGCTCGGTCAACATCACCGCCACCTTCCAGCCCGGCACCGACCCGGCGCTAGCCTCCGTGGAGGTCCAGAACCGGCTGAAGCGCGTGGAGGCGCGCCTTCCGGCCGAGGTGCGCCAGCAGGGCATCCTGGTCGAGGAGGCCTCGGCCGCGACCCTCAACATCATCACCCTCGTCTCCAAGGACGGGTCGATGGACGAGGTCGGCCTGGGCGACTTCCTGATCCGCAACGTCATCAACGAGATCCGGCGCATCCCCGGCGTCGGGCGCGCGACGCTGTACTCCACCGAGCGGTCGCTGCGCGTCTGGGTCGATCCCGACAAGCTGCGCGGCCTCTCGCTCAGCGCCTCGGATGTGACCGACGCGATCCGCAACCAGAACGTCCAGGTCGCCTCCGGCTCGGTCGGCGCGCAGCCGAGCCCGACCCGGCAGGCGCTCACCGTGCCGATCATCGTGAAGGGCCAGCTCGGCACCATCGAGGATTTCGGCGCGGTCGTGCTGCGGGCCAATTCCGACGGCTCCAACGTGCGCCTGCGCGACGTCGCCCGGATCGAGCTCGGCGGCGACGCCTACCAGTTCTCCACCCGGCTGAACGGCGGCCCGGCCGCCGGCATCTCGGTGACCCTCGCCCCCGACGGCAACGCGCTCGAGACGGCCCGGGCGATCCGCGCCAAGATGGTGGAGCTGTCCCAGTTCTTCCCGCCGGACCTGAAGTGGGACATCCCCTACGACATCACCCCGGCGGTGGAGGCCTCCATCGAGAAGGTGCTGCACACGCTGGTCGAGGCGGTGGTGCTGGTCTTCCTCGTGATGTTCCTGTTCCTGCAGAACATCCGCTACACCCTGATCCCCACCATCGTGGTGCCGATCGCCCTCATGGGCACCGTCACGGTGATGTGGATCTCGGGCTTCTCGGTGAACGTGCTCACCATGTTCGGCATGGTGCTGGCCATCGGCATCCTGGTCGACGACGCCATCGTGGTGGTGGAGAACGTCGAGCGGATCATGAACGAGGAGGGGCTGCCGCCGAAGGAGGCCACCAAGAAGGCCATGGGGCAGATCACCGGGGCGATCATCGGCATCACCCTGGTGCTGATCGCCGTGTTCATCCCGATGGCGTTCTTCCCCGGCTCGGTGGGCATCATCTACCGGCAGTTCTCGATCGCGATGGTGACCTCCATCGCGTTCTCGGCGCTGCTCGCCCTGTCGCTGACGCCGGCGCTCTGCGCGACCTTCCTGAAGCCGATCGAGAAGGGGCACGGCCACGCCAAGGGCGGCGTGTTCGGGCTGTTCAACCGGTTCGTCGACCGGGAGACCGCCCGCTACGGCCGCGGCACCGCGGCGTTCATCCGGAAATCCGGCCGGGTAATGCTGGTCTACGTCGCGCTCGTGGCCGGCACGGCCTACGCCTTCGTCAACCTGCCGGAGGGCTTCCTACCGGTTGAGGACCAGGGCTTCTTCACGGTCGACATCCAGACCCCGCCGGGCGCCTCCTACAACCGCACGCAGGAGGCGGTCCGCAAGGTCGAGGAGCACCTGCTGGCTCAAGCAGGCGTCGCCACCGTGACCATGCTCAACGGCTTCTCCTTCTCGGGGCAGGCGCCGAGCACCAGCCAGGCCTTCGTCACCCTGAAGCCCTGGAGCGAGCGCGATGCCAAGAACTCGGCTGCCGCCCTCGTCGCCAACACGAACGCGGCGCTCAGCACCTACCGCGACGCCACCGTGGACGCCCAGGAGCCGCCGCCGGTGGACAATCTCGGCAACGCGGCGGGCTTCTCGTTCCGCCTGCAGGACCGGGCCAATCGCGGCTACGGGGCCCTGCTGTCGGCCCAGGAGCAGCTCCTGAAGCTGGCCTCGCAGAGCCCGATCCTCCAGAAGGTGAAGATCGAGGGCCTGCCGCCGACCCCGCAGGCGGAGCTGGTCATCGATCGCGAGAAGGCAGCCGCGCTCGGCGTCAGGTTCGAAGACATCAACGCCACGATCCAGCTCAACCTCGGCTCGGTCTACCCGAACGACTTCCCGAACCGCGGGAAGATGCAGCGCGTCTACGTCCAGGCCGAGCAGCTCCAGCGCATGAACGCGTCGGACATCCTCAACTACGCGGTGAAGAACGCCACCAACACGATGGTGCCGATGTCGTCCTTCGCGGAGCTGAAATGGGGGATGGGGCCGAGCCAGATCGTCGGCTTCAACGGCTACCAGTCGGTCCGCTTCACCGGCGAGCCGAACCCCGGCTACACGTCGGGCGATGCGATCAACGAGATGGAGCGGCTGATGCTCCAATTGCCCAAGGGCTTCGGCTACGCCTGGACCGGGCAATCCTATCAGGAGAAGCAGGCGGGCAGTCAGGCGAGCCTGCTGCTGGCGCTGTCGGTGCTGATCGTGTTCCTGTGCCTCGCCGCGCTCTACGAGAGCTGGGCGATCCCGGTCTCGGTCATGCTGGTGATCCCGCTGGGCGTCATCGGCGCCGTGGCGGCCGTGTACCTGCGCGGCATGCCCAACGACGTCTACTTCAAGATCGGCCTGATCACGATCATCGGGCTCTCGGCCAAGAACGCCATCCTGATCGTCGAGTTCGCCAAGGATCTCTGGAAGCCCGGGACCTCGGTGGTGCGGGCCGCCATCGAGGCGGCGACCCTCCGGTTCCGGCCGATCGTGATGACCTCGCTGGCCTTCATCTTCGGCGTGGTGCCGCTGGCCATCGCCACCGGCGCCGCCTCGAAGAGCCAGCAGGCGATCGGCACCGGCGTGATGGGCGGCATGATCACCGCGACCGTGCTGGCGGTGTTCTTCGTGCCGGTCTTCTTCGTCGCCGTGATGCGCCTGTTCCGGCGGAAGGCGGTGGCGGAGGGCGAGCGGGCGGAGGCGGAGACGCGGCGCGAACCCACGCGGGTGGCGGCGGAGTGAGGCGCTGGGGACGACCTCCGTAGCGCCACCGGGGAACACCGCGTCCTCCCGCCTCCTCCGCGGGGGAGGGGGAAGCGCACGTCGCTGCGTGCGCGATGCCGCGGCGCCAGGGCCGTCCAGCCAACATGGGATGAAGCGGGGAAAACGCGTTTTGGAGGACGTGTAACGTCACTCACCCGCGACAGGCTCGGCCGCCGTCTTGTATACGGATGGTCCGAAGCTTGCTGACGCCGCGGTGGACACCGCCGGGGCTGCCGGCCGGTGGCGCATTCACGGTCTCGGAGATCCGCTTGTCCCGTTCAGCCCTGAAGACCCTCGCCCGCGGCGTGTCCGCGGCCGCGGTCGCGACCCTGGCGTTCGCGCTGCCCGCACAGGCCGCCAACGTCTTCCGCTTCGCCTTCCAGGGTGACCTGAAATCCCTCGATCCGTACTCCCTCAAGGAGAGCTTCACCGAGGGCATGCAGCAGGCGGCCTACGAGTCCCTCGTCACCCTCGACAAGAACCTGAAATTCGCCCCCGGCCTCGCGGAATCCTGGGAGACGCCCGAGCCGACCCGCTGGCGCTTCCACCTGCGCAAGAACGTCACGTTCCACGACGGGACGCCGTTCACCGCCGACGACGTGCTCTTCTCCGCCCAGCGCGTCCGGGCCTCCGGCTCGAACTTCACCACCAACGTCCCGGCCGATGCCGAGTTCGTGAAGGTCGACGACTTCACCGTCGACATGGTGCTGAAGAAGCCGAACCCGATCGCCATCGCCCAGTTCCCGACCTGGGTGATCATGTCGAAGACGTGGTCCGAGAAGAACAACGTCGTCCAGCCGACGCCGCCCAGCGCCACCAGCCCGAGCTACGCCACCCTGCACGAGAACGGCACCGGCCCGTTCGTCATCACCGAGCACCAGCCCGGTGTGAAGACGGTGTTCAAGAAGTTCCCCGGCTACTGGGGCAAGGTCGAGTCCAACCTCGACGAGGCGGTGCTCACCACCATCGCCAACCCGGCGACCCGCGTCGCCGCGCTCCTCTCCGGCGAGGTCGACTGGATCGATCCCGTGCCGCTGCAGGACCAGCAGCGGGTCAACGCCAGCGGCACCGCCACCGTGATGGCCGGTCCCGAGCTGCGCACGATCTTCCTCGGCATGGACCAGGACCGGGACGAGCTGAAGGACTCCTCCGTCAAGGGCAAGAATCCGTTCAAGGACATCAAGGTGCGCGAGGCGTTCTACCTCGCCATCGACGAGGACACGATCGCCAAGCGCGTGATGCGCGGGCAGGCGGTGCCCTCCGCGCTGATGATCGCCCCGGCCCTCTACGACCGCGGCGCCGAGTTCAAGCGCCCGGCCACCGACCTCAAGAAGGCCAAGGAGCTGATGGCGCAGGCGGGCTACCCGGACGGGTTCTCGCTGACGATGGACTGCCCCAACGACCGCTACGTCAACGACGAGGCGATCTGCCAGGCGGTTGTCTCGATGCTCGCGCGCATCAACGTCAAGGTGAACCTGAACGCGCAGCCGAAGGCCAAGTACTTCGCCAAGGTGCTGGCCCCGGCCTACGACACCTCGTTCTACCTGCTGGGCTGGACCCCGTCCTCGCTGGACAGCCACAACATCCTCTACGAGATCGTCGGCTGCCGGAAGCCCGGCGACAAGTCGGGCCGCGGCAGCTGGAACCTCGCGGGCTACTGCGATCCGAAGATCGACGAGATCGCCGACAAAGTCGAATCCGAGACCGACAAGGCCAAGCGCGACGCCCTGATCAAGGACGGCTTCGACGTCCTGAACACCGACTGGGGCTACATCCCGCTGCACCAGCAGGCGCTGGCCTGGGGCGTCTCCAAGAAGGTCCACCTGACCCAGCGCGCCGACAACCTGCTGCTGCTCTACTGGGTCTCGAAGGATCCGCAGTAGGCGCGCGGGGTGCTCGCCTTCCTGCTGCGCCGGGTGATCCAGGCGGCCGCGGTGCTCGCGGTCGTCGGGCTCATCGCCTTCGCGATGTTCCGGTTCGCGGGCGACCCCGTGAACCAGATCGTCGGGCCCGACACCACCGTGGCCGAGCGATCCCAGATCCGGACGGATCTCGGCCTCGACGATCCGGTGCTGGTCCAGTTCGTCCGCTACGCCGGCAACGTGGTGCGGGGCCAGTTCGGCATCTCGTACCAGTTCCGGCAGCCGGTCTCGCAGCTGCTCGCCGAGCGGATGCCGGCGACGCTGGAACTCGCCTTCTGCGCCACGGTCTTCGCCCTGGTGGTGGGGATCCTGATGGGCGTGTACTGCGCGCTTCGGCGGGATTCCTGGATCGCCGGCCTGTTCCAGGCGGTCTCTCTGATCGGGATCAGCCTGCCGACCTTCCTGATCGGCATCCTGCTGATCTACCTGTTCTCGGTGACGCTCGGCTGGCTGCCCTCCTACGGGCGCGGCGACACGGTGCGGCTCGGCTGGTGGACCACCGGCTTCCTCACCGCCTCCGGGCTCAAGGCGCTGATCCTGCCCTCGGTGACGCTGGGCCTGTTCCAGATGACGCTGATCATGCGCCTGGTGCGCGCCGAGATGCTGGAGGTGCTGCGCACCGATTACATCCGCTTCGCCCGGGCGCGGGGGCTCACCACCCGCGCCGTCCACCTGCGGCACGCCCTGAAGAACACCCTCGTGCCGGTGATCACCATCGCGGGGCTGCAGCTCGGCTCGGTCATCGCCTTCTCGATCATCACCGAGACGGTGTTCCAGTGGCCCGGCATGGGCCTGCTCTTCGTCCAGGCCGTGCAGAACGTCGATATCCCGATCATGTCCGCGTACCTGCTGCTCGTCGCGCTGATCTTCGTGACCATCAATCTCGTGGTCGACATCCTCTACACGGTGGTCGATCCGCGCCTGCGGCTCTCGACCGGGCGGGCGGCGTGAGGGCGCGGCGATGAGCGGATACGATCTCGACGCGGGCGATGCCCCGCCGGTGCCGCTGCCGGAGGCGAAGCCCTCGCGGCTCGCGCGCTGGCGGGATTCCGACCTGCTGGCGAACTTTTTGCGCTCGAAAACCGCTGTGGCGGCGCTGATCGCCACGGTCCTGATGGTCGCACTCGCCTTCGCGGCCCCCCTGGTCGCCCCCCAGAACCCCTACGACCCGGCCCAGCTCGACCTGATCAACTCCAACCTGCCGCCGATCTGGCAGGCCGACGGGCAAGCGCCCTACTATCTCGGCACCGACGACCAGGGCCGGGACGTGCTCTCGGCGGTGCTGTACGGCCTGCGCCTGTCGCTGATCGTCGGCGGGCTCGGAGTGCTGACCTCCGGGATCCTCGGCATCGCGCTCGGCCTGATCGCCGGCTACGCAGGCGGGTTCCTCGACACGCTGATCATGCGGGTCGCCGACGTGCAGCTCACCTTCCCGGCGATCCTGATCGCCCTGGTGGTGGACGGCGTCGCCAAGGCGAGTTTCGGCAGCGCCCTCGACGTCGGGCCGCTGATCGGGCTGATCGTGGTGTCGATCGGCCTGTCCTTCTGGGTGCAGTACGCCCGGACCGTGCGCTCCTCCGTGATGGTCGAGAAGGGCAAGGACTACGTCCAGGCGGCGCGGCTGATCGGCCTGTCACCGCCGGTGATCATGGTGCGCCACGTGCTGCCGAACGTCACCGGCCCGGTCTTCGTGATCGCGACGATCAACCTGGCGCTCGCCATCATCACCGAGGCGACGCTGTCGTTCCTCGGCACCGGACTGCCCGAGACCATGCCGTCGCTGGGCACGCTGATCCGCACCGGCAACCGCTTCCTGTTCTCCGGCGAGTGGTGGATCGTCGCCTTCCCGGGCCTGGCGCTCGCCGGGCTCGTCATCGCCATCAACCTCCTGGGGGATTGGCTGCGCGACGCGCTCAATCCGAAGCTGCAATGAGCGAGACCATCCTCTCCGTGCGCGACCTCACGGTCGCCTTCGACACCCGCCGCGGACCGCTCACCGCCATCGACCGCGTCTCCTTCGACATCGGCCGCGGCGAGATCCTGGGGGTCGTCGGCGAGTCCGGGGCCGGCAAGTCGGTGACCGGGTCGGCGGTGATCGGCCTGATCGACCGGCCCGGCCGGATCGCCGGCGGCGAGATCCGCCTGCGGGGCGAGCGCATCGACAACCTCTCCCCCGAGGCCATGCGGCGGGTGCGGGGCAAGCGCATCGGCATGATCTTCCAGGATCCGCTGACCTCCCTCGACCCGCTGTTCCGGGTGGGCGACCAGATCGTCGAGACCCTGCGCACCCACACCGACCTGTCGGGCCGGGCCGCCCGCACCCGCGCCATCGACCTGCTCGCCGAGGTCGGAATCCCGGCGCCCGGGCGGCGCATCGACGGCTACCCGCACGAATTCTCCGGCGGCATGCGCCAGCGGGTGGTGATCGCCCTCGCCCTCGCCGCCGAGCCGGAGCTGATCATCGCCGACGAGCCGACCACGGCGCTCGACGTCTCGGTCCAGGCCCAGATCATCACGCTGCTGAAGCGCCTGTGTCGCGAGCACGGCACCGCGGTGATGCTGGTGACCCACGACATGGGCGTGATCGCCGAGGCCGCCGACCGGGTGGCGGTGATGTATGCCGGCCGCGTGGCGGAGATCGGCCCGGTCGCCTCGGTGATCGCCAAGCCCCACCACCCCTACGCGGTCGGCCTGATGGGGGCGATCCCGACTCTGTCGCAGGAGGCCGACCGGCTGAGCCAGATCCCCGGATCGATGCCGCGGCTCACCGCCATCCCGAAGGGCTGCGCCTTCAACCCGCGCTGCCCGAAGGTCTTCGCCCGGTGCCGCGTCGAGCGGCCCGAGCCGATCCCGGTCGATGCGAGCCGGGTCGCCTGCCACCTGTACGATGCAGCGGAGCGCGCGGCGTGAGCGCCTACGTCGAAGTCACCGATCTGCGCCGCCAGTTCGACGTCTCGAAGCCCTGGCTCAACCGGGTGATCGAGCGCGAGCCGCGGAAGTTCCTCACGGCGGTCGACCGGGTCGGGTTCGCGATCGAGAAGGGCGAGACCTTCGCGATCGTGGGTGAATCCGGCTCCGGCAAGTCGACGGTGGCCCGGATGGTGGTCGGCCTGCTGCCGCCGACCGCCGGCGAGGTGCGCATCACCGGCGTGTCGATGACCGATCCGCGCCAGGCCGCCGCCCGGCAGCGCCTGCGCGCCCGCATCCAGATGATCTTCCAGGACCCCTACGCATCCATGAACCCGCGCTGGCGGGTGGGGAAGATCATCGCGGAGCCGATCCGGGCCTTCAACCTGATCCGCGGCGAGGCCGCGATCCGCGCCCGGGTCGCCGAGTTGCTCGGCCTCGTCGGGCTCCACGCGGACGACGCCAAAAAATATCCGCACGAATTCTCCGGCGGCCAGCGCCAGCGGGTGGCGATCGCCCGGGCGCTCGCGAGCCAGGCCGAGTTCCTGGTAGGGGACGAGCCGACCTCGGCGCTGGACGTCTCGGTGCAGGCGCAGATCCTCAACCTGATGCGCGACCTGCAGGACCGCCTTGGGCTGACCTACCTGTTCATCTCCCACAACCTCGCCGTGGTCCGCCACATGGCGACCCGGGTGGGGGTGATGTATCTCGGCCGCCTCGTGGAGGTGGCCTCCGCCAAGGATCTGTTCGCCGCGCCCCGCCATCCCTACACGCGGATGCTCCTCGACGCGGTGCCCGACCTCGCCCATGTCGGCCGCGCCCGGGTGCCGGTCTCGGGCGAGATCCCGAATCCCATCGACCCACCGCCCGGCTGCACCTTCAACCCGCGCTGTCCGCTGGCGAACGACCGCTGCCGGGCCGAGGTGCCGCTGCTCCTCGAGGGCGTGGCCTGCCATGCTGTGCAGGAGGGGCGGGCCTGACCGAGGGGGCGAGGGACGCCGCCTCTTCCTGCCCGCGGCGGACCTGGCGGATGCGGCGGGCCGCACACCGCCGGTCGAACGATTACGCCGAGGGGGGCGCGGGTCCGCCGGCCTCGCGTCCGGGCCGTCAGCGCCCAGAGGCCGATCGAGGTCGCCGTGCGCGCCGTCTCTAGCGCGCGCCGACCTGCCGGATGAAGACATCGCCGCGGCGATCGGGGAAACGCCCCGTCCTCGCCGCCTCGAAGCCGGAAACCTGCTCGATGTGTACGCGGTGGCGATCCGACGTGGCAGATGAGGTCAAGTAAGGCTGCTGCGGGATCGTCGCGCTTTCAGCAAAGCCGAGGCGAACCCTCACCTTAGGTCTTGCGCGCGGGGCGGCGTCGGACGGACTGGTCAGATGATAGCCTCCGCGCCTGTAATAAGCGCCCATTGATGACGGATCTTCGCCGTTCGCCAAGATGGTTAACGGGAATGCCGGCCTGCCACCTTGCTCGATGAAGAGGCAGTACCGCAGATCGGTCGGATCCGTCAGGAACGTACAATCGTTGATCTTCGAAGGTGACGCCTGGGCCCAGCCATAGGTCGGAACACTCCATACGAGTGCCGCGAGAATTATTCGTCCTAAAGTCATCGGCCAGACCAGATGTTAGCCAAGAGATTCAGCTTGTGCCTTGCAAGTGTCGTGCGCGATCGGGAAAAACAAGCGGCCGCCGCCGGCGGCGTTCGACTTTAGACGGCGCGCTGCACGGCGCGGCGGCCGCGCCGTGTGCTCTCGCACCTCCGCCGGAAACCGCGGCGGTGGGTCTGCGCGGGTGGGCCTCCGCGGGCGCCGCAGCCCGCCCGCGCGGCGGGTCGGGCTCACCGGCGGTTCTCGATCACCCTGTCGACGTCCGCGCGGGCCGGCCCGTTCTCCTTCCGCCGCATCGCCGTGGCGTGCTCGGTGGCCTTCAGGGACATCCGGTCGCACTGGCCCTGCGGCATTCCCCCCCCGGCGCCGCCAGGACCGGTGTGACCGCCCACAGACTGGCGAGGCACCGTGCGGCGGCCGTCGTCTTCCTGAGCATGACGTGCCCTCCATCCCGCGACGGGGCAGGGTGCCTGCGGGAGGCCGGATGCTCCGCGCCGGACGACCCGGGTGACGTCCCTCTCCGGATCCGGATGTGCCGAGCGCGGATGTCGGCCAGCGCGCCGTTCGGGGCGCTGGCGGCCTGCAGAGGGTCCTTCGCGGCTGCGGCCCGGCACCTCACGATCCGAGGGAATGCGGGATCACCAGGGTCCGGGACGCCGCCGTGTCCCGTGACGCGACGCGATCGGGAGCCCCTCCAGGCCGCTTCCCGGGCGCGACGGCCCCGCGGGCCGCCTCGATGGAAGGCTCCGGCGGGAGGCCGGATCGCGCGATCGGGCCATGCGCGCCGGGCGACGGTGAAGGGTGGCCGACCCGCGACTGGAGGTCCGGTCGCTCACGCGTCGCGCCATTCCGCGAAGGTCGCCGCCTGACCGATCGTCACGCCGTCGCGGTCGAGCTGCCAGACCACCGCGCGCTCGATCCAGAAGCGCCGGCCGCCCTTGGCGATGCGCAGGCCGCAGTAGCCGCCGGTGAAGCCGTCGCGGGCGACCGCGTCGAGGAGGCGCTGGCGCTCGGCGCGCTCGGGCGCTTCCGCCGAAAGGCGCGACGGCAGCCCGATCAGCTCCGCCCAGGTGTAGCCGAAGCAGGCCTGCGCGGTCCGGTTGGCGTAGGTGAAGCGCGGGTCCGCACCGCCGTCGTGGGCGAGGACCGCGAAGGGGGCTTGCCGGTAGAGCCAGCCGGCATCCGCACCCTCCGGCACCAGCGGCGCGCCGAGCCGCCGCGCGTAGCTGCCGGTGAGCACGGCGAAGAAGTCCGGATCCTGAGACAGATCGGCCATGGCCGGCTGCAGCCCCTGTCGTGTCGCGCGCCCCCGCGCCGAGCCGGCATCCGCCCCGGTGGAGAGCGCTCTAGATGACGGGATTGGCGTCGATTCGCATCCGCAGGATCGCGTAGGGCGGTCGCTGCAGGTCCTCGCCGCGGTTGAATTCCGGCCGCCGGTTGACCTGCGCGGCGGAGATGTAGAGCCATCGGTCGGGGGTGATCCAGAATGTGTCGGCCCAGATCAGCCTGTCGTCGGCGGCGAGCACTTCGACGGTGCCGTCCGGCAGGCGGCGGCCGACCGCGTTGTGCTCCTGCAGACTGAGATAGACCCGGTCCTTGGCGTCGGTGGTCAGGCCGCCGGTCATGCCCTTCTCGCCCAGATCCCGGACCGCGGCCGCCACCGTCGCCTCGGGGATGTCCGGGTCGCGCAGGGCGGCGGTATCGACCGCGTAGAGGCGCCGGCTCATGAGCGGCGCGTAGTACAGGCGCGTTCCGTCGGGGCTGAGCGCGATGCCGTTGGCGCCGCCCTTCGGGCTCTTCGGCCGCGCGTCCCCCTTGCGCTCCATCACCGGCCGGCGCTCCACGAACTTGACGAGGCCGTCCTCCGACCGGGTGCTCGGGTGGCCGTCGAGCCGCCGCACCACGCGGCCGCTGTCGAGGTCGACCGCCAGGATCGCACCCGCGCCGGCCTGGCCCTGATCAGTGACGTAGGCCAGCGACCGCCCGTCGCGCCGGTCGACCCGCAGGTCGTTCAGGGAGGATTGCGCCACCACGCCCGCCTCCAGGGGAATCGACCGAAGGATCCGGTTCTGCGCGATGTCGATCGCCACGATCTTGGCGCCGCCCGGCACCGGCGTGCCCTTGCCCTCGGGCAGGCCGGCATCCAGCACCCAGAGGGTGTCGTCGCGGTCGAAGACGCCGTTGGGGACGTGGAACAGCGTGGCGTGCGGCGCCTTCGGATCCGGCCGGTTGGCGGCGGCATCCGGGTAGGGCTTCACCGAGCCGTCCGGCAGGACCTCACCGAGCGTGACCGGCTCGGCCCCGGTGAAGCGCGGCATCATCACGAACATGCGCCCGCCCCGGGCGATCGCCAGACCGGTGGGGGTGGAGGAGGCATCGGCGGCGATGGCCAGTTCCAGCGATCCGGCGGGACGGCTCGTCGGCGGCTCGCGGCCCGGCGGGGTTCCGGCCCGGGCCGGTCCCGCCGCCAGGGCGACGAGGCTGGAACCGATCAGGCGGCGGCGATCGAGGGGCATGCGCGTCCTGTCGCAAGGTGGCTGAACCGACGTTTCGCGGACCGCGGATCCGATCGGCCCGCGTCCGGACGGTGCCGCCCCAACGCGCGGAGGGCGCAGGTGATCCCATCCGGCCGCCGAAGCCGCCGCGGCTCAACTCCTGCCAGTCCGATGGGGGCGCGCCGAAGCTGTTCCGGATCCCGGGCCGGAATCGGCCATGACGGACCGAGTTCCGATATTGCTTCGCAGATATATCGATAATTATAATACTAAGCGTAAATCATCACGAAGCATGGGGCCATGGATGCAGTCATCGTCAGAGTATCTTGACGATACTGGCCGCGACTTGACCTGGCTGTGGGCTGCGCGTTAAAGCGCGAGCAGTATAAGTCAATGCATGTCGCGGCGGCGGTGGTTCTCGGGCCCTGGCGGCGCTGATGAGAGAGGCGTCGACGTCCGGTTGCGGACGGTGCGTCCGCGAATCTGCTCCCGGAAAGGCCCCGTCGATACCTGAGCGGCCGTGTGCGGCCGTCCGATGTGCCTGATCTCATCGTCATGATGCCCGGCCTACGATCGCCGCCGCTGGATCGCGCCACGCGCGAGTCGGCGGTGGCCCGGCCTGGAATTCGGAGGGGTTGGACGCGCATGGATCCCGAAGGATCCGGAAGGTCGCCGGACACCGCGCCGCGGCACGCCGCCGGGCCGCTGCGGGTGGTGGCGGTGGCGGTGCAGAAGGGCGGCACGGGCAAGACCACCTTGGCGGCCTCCCTGGCCATCGCCGCCGCGGAGGCGGGCGAGCACGTGACGGCCCTCGACCTCGATCCGCAGGGATCGCTCGCGGGCTGGGGGGCCTTGCGGAAGGAAGGGTCGGTCGCGGTCGACCGGGTGCGACCCTGGGAGATGGGTCAACTCGCCGAGATCCTCGGCCTCCTCGCGGAGCAGGGCACGACCCTTGCCATCCTCGACACCGCCGGCAGTTCGGCCGGGCTCGCGGCCGCCCTGAGGGATGTCGACTTCGTGCTGATGCCGGTCCGGCCGTCCCGGCTCGACATCGTGGCCGCCCGCCCGACGCTTCAGGCGCTGGTCGGCCTCGGGCTGCGGGATCGGCTGGCCCTGGTGCTGAACCAGTGTCCGCCGCCGCCCTCGCCGCGCACCAGCGCCTACGCGGCGCAGCTGCGGGCGCTGGGGGTGCTGGCCGAGCCCGGCATCATCCACCGCGTCGACCACCAGGATGCCCTGGCGACCGGCCTCGGCGTCACCGAATACGCCCCCGGCAGCCCGGCTGCCGGGGAGATCCGCGCCCTCTGGACCTGGATCGACGCCAAGATGCGGGCCGCCCCCGCCCGCTGAGATCAGCCCTGGCCGAGGGCGGCGAGGATGCGCGCCCAGGAGCGCGTGCCCTTGTGGAAGCTCGTCAGGTCGTACTTCTCGTTCGGTGAGTGGATGCGGTCGTCGTCGAGCCCGAAGCCGATCAGCAGGGTGTCGCGCCCGAGGATCCGCTTGAAGTCGCCGACGATCGGGATCGAGCCGCCGGCGCCGACGGTCACCGCCGGCACGCCCCACTCGTCCTGCAGCGCCGCCTTGGCGGCCCCGAGCTGCGGCATGTCGAAGGGCAGGCTGATCGCCCGCGAGCCCTTGTAGGTGATGACCTCGACCGTGCAGTCCGCCGGTACGCGCGCCCGCACGAAGGCCTCGAACGCCTCGGCCAGCCGCTTCGGATCCTGGTCGTCCACGAGGCGGAACGAGACCTTGGCCGAGGCCGTGGACGCGATCACCGTCTTGGTGCCCTCGCCGGTATAGCCGCCGATGATGCCGTTGGCGTCGCAGGACGGGCGCGACTGCACCAGCTCGATCGGCATCCGGCCGCGCTCGCCCGCGGGCTCCTTGAGGCCGATCGGCCCCAGCAGCGTCTCGGGCGTCAGGCCGAGGTCGCGCCACTGCTCCAGAACCTCCGGCGGGCGCTCGTGCACGCCCTCGTAGAAGCCGGGGATCGTCACCCGCCCGTCGGCATCGTGCAGGTCGGCGATGATCTTCGCCAGAACGTGGATTGGGTTGCGGGCGGCGCCGCCGAAGAAGCCCGAATGCAGGTCGCGGTCGGCGCAGGTGACCTTCACCTCGAAATAGGCGAGGCCGCGCAGCGACGAGGTGATGGCCGGGGTCTGCCGGTCCCACATGCCGGTGTCGCAGACCAGCACCACGTCGCAGCCGAGCCGGTCGCGGTTGGCCGCGACCCATTCGGGCAGGCCCTGCGAGCCGCTCTCCTCGGCACCCTCGATCAGAATCGTGACGCCGCAGGGCAACGCGCCGTGCATGGTGATATAGGCCCGGCAGGCCTCCACGAAGGTCATCACCTGACCCTTGTCGTCGGAGGCGCCGCGCCCGACGATCGTCTTGCCGCCCCTTCCGTCCTCGGCGATGTGCGGCTCGAAGGGCGGCGTCGTCCAGAGATCGAGCGGGTCGACCGGCTGCACGTCGTAATGGCCGTAGAACAGGACGTGGGGCGCCCCGGGCTTCGGCCTGTGGGCCAGCACGACCGGATGGAGCGAGGTCTCCTCGACGGAGGTCGCGAAGCCGAGCGCGGTCAGGTCCTGGGCGAGCCAGGCGGCGGCCGCGCGGCACTGGCCGGCATAGGCGGGATCGGTGGAGATCGACGGGATCCGCAGGAAGGCGAACAGCCGCTCCAGGGCGTTCTCCAGGTCCGTGTCGATGTCGTTGAGGATCGCTTCGAGCGCGGCCATCGGGGGCTCCGGGGTGCGGCGTGGACTCTGCGGGAACTGTGCGGGAACGAGGGTTAGCCGAGGCGGGGCAGGGGCGGCAACGTCGGAGGCCGGGTTGACTGGATCCCGAACCGCCTCGCGGTGGCGCCGGCGATCGGCTCTCGAGGCAGCGCGCCCCGGAACAGGCGCAGATTGGAATGGTTATTGACCGAAGCCTCAGGCCGGCGCCCGCACGTCCCTCCCGGTTGCCGCCCCGGACCGATCCGTTCCCGCCCGGCCCCGGCCGGCCCAGACTCTGGACGACATCATGCGCCTCGAGAACCAGCCGCCGGTGTCGGCGGATACGCCGATCGGCATCACGCTGACGATCAACGGGCAGCGGCGCGAGCTGCAGGTCACCCCCTGGACCACGCTCCTCGACCTGCTGCGCGAGCGCCTCGACCTCACCGGCACCAAGAAGGGCTGCGACCACGGCCAGTGCGGCGCCTGCACCGTGCTGGTGAACGGCACCCGGGTGAATTCCTGCCTGACGCTCGCGGTGATGAAGGACGGCGCCGAGATTACCACGGTCGAGGGGCTCGCCGCCCTCGGCGACCGGGCGGGCAGCAACGCCCTCCACCCGATCCAGGAGGCGTTCATCGAGCACGACGCCTTCCAGTGCGGCTACTGCACCCCGGGCCAGCTCTGCTCGTCGGTCGGCCTGATGAACGAGGGCCACGCCCACACCCGGGACGAGATCCGCGAGGCGATGAGTGGCAACATCTGCCGCTGCGGCGCCTACACCAACATCGTCGACGCCATCGAGGACGTCATGCAGGGAGGCGCCCGATGAACCGCTTCGATTACGTCCGCGCCGGCACGGTGGCGGAGGCCGTGCAGGCCTTCGGCGCCGGGGCCCGCTTCATCGCGGGCGGCACCAACCTCATCGACCTGATGAAGTACGAGGTCGAGAAGCCGGGACGGCTGATCGACATCACCCGCCTGCCCCTCGACCGGATCGAGGATCAGGGGAACGGCCTGCGGATCGGGGCACTCGCCACCAACGCCAAGGTGGCGTACGACGACCGCGTCGCGGAGCGCTACCCGCTGCTGCGCAACGCCATCCTGGCCGGTGCCTCGGCGCAGCTGCGCAACGCCGCCTCCACGGGCGGCAACCTGCTCCAGCGGACCCGCTGCTACTACTTCTACGACGTGGCGACGCCCTGCAACAAGCGCGAGCCCGGCTCCGGCTGCACGGCGATCGGCGGGATGAACCGCATCCACGCGATCTTCGGCACCAGCGAGCACTGCATCGCCACCCACCCGTCCGACATGTGCATCGCCCTGGCCGCCCTGGAGGCCACCGTGCAGGTGAGCGGGCCGCAGGGCGACCGGTCGATCCCGTTCTCCGAGTTCCACCGCCTGCCGGGCGACGCGCCGGAGCAGGACACCAACCTCGCCCCCGGCGAGATCATCGTGGCGGTGGACCTGCCGGAGAGCCGCTTCCCGCAGCACTACACCTACCTGAAGCTCCGCGACCGCCTGTCCTACGCCTTCGCGCTGGTCTCGGTGGCGGCGGCCCTGGAGTTCGACGGCGACCGGGTGAAGACGGCCCGGCTGGCTCTGGGCGGCGTCGCCCACAAGCCCTGGCGCAACCGCGAGGCCGAGGCCCTGCTCGAAGGCAAGCCCGCCACCCGGCAGAGCTTCCAGGCCGCCGCAGATCTCATCGTCGCCGAGGCCAAGCCGCAATCGGAGAACGGCTTCAAGATCGATCTCGCCCGGCGCGCCATCGTGCGCGGCCTCGAACAGGCCGCAGCCGGCACGCCCCAGTCGCTCAGCGACAAGCGCATCCAGTAGGCCCCCCATGACGCAGACCTTCAGCTCCACCGGCCGCGACACCTTCGTCGGCACTCCGCGCAGCCGCATCGACGGCCCCGCCAAGGTCACGGGCCTCGCCAAGTACGCGGGCGAGTTCGCCGCGCCCGGTCTCGCCTACGGCACGGTCGTGTCGAGTTCGATCGCCAAAGGGCGGATCGCGGCGATCGATTCCAGTGCCGCCGAAGCGGTACCGGGCGTCCTCAAGGTGATCACCCACGAGAACCGGCCGCGCACCGCGTGGCGGGACAAGAACTTCCAGGACGCGGTGGCGCCCCCCGGCTCGCCGTTCCGCGCCCTCTACGACGACCTGATCGTGTACAGCGGCCAGCCGGTGGCGCTGGTGGTGGCCGAGGATTTCGAGACGGCGCGCTACGCGGCCTCGCTCGTCCGCATCAGCTACGAGCGGCAGGAGCCCGTCACCGACCTGAAGGCGGTGCGCGGCGACGCCTACGATCCGCCCATGAAGCGCGAGGGCATCAAGCCGCCGCCGGCTCCGTGGGGCGACGCCGACCAGGCGTTCGGCAGCGCGCCGATCCGCGTGCAGGGCGGCTACAGCATGGCCAACGAGCACCACAACCCGATGGAGCCGCACGCCACCACGGTGGTGGTGGAGGAGGACGGGACCTACACGGTCTACGACAAGATCCAGGGCGTCTCGAACAGCCACCAATACCTGGTCAACGTGTTCGGCCTGAAGCCCGATCAGGTCCGGGTGCTCAATCCCTATCTCGGCGGCGGCTTCGGTTCCGGCCTGCGCCCGCAGTACCAAGCGTTCCTAGCAATGCTCGCCGCCCAGGAGCTGAAGCGCTCGGTTCGGGTCACCCTGACCCGCGACCAGATGTGGTCCTTCACCTACCGGGGCGAGGCGCTACAGACCATCGCCCTCGGCGCCGGGCCGGACGGCAGGCTGGCGGCCCTGCGGCACGACGCCGTCCAAGGCACCTCGACCTTCGAGGATTACCAAGAGGTGATCGTCAACTGGTCGGGGGTGCTCTACCGCTGCGACAACGTCGCCCTGACCTACCGGGTCGCCAAGCTCGACACCGCCACCCCCGGCGACATGCGCGCCCCCGGCGCGGTCACGGGCGTCTTCGCCATCGAGACCGCCATGGACGAGCTCGCCTACGCGACCGGGCTCGATCCCATCGAACTCCGGCTCCGGAACTACGCCGAGTCCGACGCCACCGCTCAGGGCAAGCCCTTCGGCTCCAAGGAGCTGAAGAGCTGCTTCACGCAGGGCGCGGAACGCTTCGGCTGGGCCAAGCGCGATCCCGAGCCGCGCTCCATGCGCGACGGGCGGGAGCTGGTCGGCTGGGGCGTGGCCACCGGCATCTGGGAATCGATGATGATGCAGTCGAGCGCCATCGCGACCCTAACGCCCGACGGCCGCCTCACCGTCGGCAACTCCACCGGCGACATCGGCACCGGCACCTACACGATCCTCACGCAGATCGCCGCCGACACCCTCGGCCTGCCGATGGATGCGGTGACCACCAAGCTCGGCGACACCCGCCTGCCCGAGGCGCCGGTCGCCGGCGGGTCGTGGACGGCGGCCTCCTCCGGCACCGCCGTGATGAAGGCCTGCCGCAACGTCGGCGAACAGGTGTTCAAGCTGGCCCGCGCGATGGAGAACTCGCCGCTGGCCAATGCCGACGTCGACCGCGCCGTGTTCGCGGACGGCCGCATCTCGGTCGCGGGCGATCCGGGCCGCAGCGTTTCTCTGGTGGAGGTGCTGCAGGCGGCCCGAATCGACAAGGTCGAGGCGGTCGAACAGGCCGGGCCCGACAAGGACTTCAACCAGAAATACGAGGCCTACACCCACTCGGCGATATTCGCCGAGGTGAAGGTCGACGAGGAACTGGGGCAGGTCAGGGTCACCCGGGTCGTCTCGGCCATCGCGGCCGGCAAGGTGCTGAACCCGAAGACCGCGCGCAGCCAGATCCTCGGCGGCGTGGTGATGGGGATCGGCTCGGCGCTCGAAGAGGAATCGATGCTCGACCACCGCATCGGCCGGTTCATGAACCACAATCTCGGCGAGTACCACGTGCCGGTGAACGCCGACATCTACGACATCGACGTGATCTTCGTGGACGAGGAGGACAAGGCGAACCCGCTGGGCGTGAAGGGGCTGGGCGAGATCGGGATCGTCGGCGCGGCGGCGGCGATCACCAATGCCGTCTTCCACGCCACCGGAAAGCGGGTGCGCGACCTGCCGATCACTATCGACAAGTTGCTGTGAGGCACGCGTGTTTCACGGGAAACATTGACGATCTGGCAAGGATTCGATCGAAGGCCAGCCGCCGTGCCCGGAGCGCGGCGGCGCCCCTGCATCGTGGACCCGCGCGGATCGCCCGATCGATCCGGACGCCGTCGCACGCGGCGACGCGGTCCCGGACAGCGTGACAGCGGGGACGGGGCGCTGCCGCGTTGCTTCGCTCCGCGCGCCTAGGACGATGACGCTTCCGAGCGCCGCACACCGGAACGGCAACCGATCCCCGTGACCGACCTGCTGCAATCCTGGCGCTTCTGGGCGCTCGCCGCCGCGGTGTTCGCGGCGCTCACCGCGATCCTCGCCAAGGTCGGTGTCTCCGGTGTCCCGTCGGATGTCGCGACTGTCGTGCGCACCGCGGTCGTCCTCGTCTTCGCGGGGGCCGTCGTCGTCGCCTCGGGTCAAGCCGGCGGGGTGGCACAGATCTCCGGCCGCAGCCTTGTGTTCCTGATCCTGTCGGGATTCGCCACCGGGGCGTCGTGGCTCTGCTATTTCCGGGCGCTGTCGCTGGGGGACGCCGCCCGGGTCGCGCCCCTCGACAAGTTCAGCGTCGTCTTGGTGGCGCTCCTCGGCGCCGGCCTGCTGGGCGAGACCCTGAGCTTGGCAGCCTGGGCCGGCGTTGCGCTGATCGCCGCCGGGGCCGCCCTGGTCGCTTCCGGCTTGTGACGAATGAATGGGGGCGCACCGTTCCGTTAACCGGTTCGGCGCATCCTGGCAGTTCCTCGCGAAAGGGGACCGCCATGGATTGGGTATACCGCGGCTTCGAGACCTCCCTGCTCGGTCTCGCCCTGTGTCTCGGCCTCGCCGCCTGCCTGACGTTCGGCACCGCGCGGTTGTCGGGCGACACGCTCTCCATCACCCTGCCGATGCTCACGGTGACCGCCCCCGCACACTGAGGGGGCGGCCGACGGTCCCGTCAGGCGGCGCCCCGCGCGGCGCGGAACATGAAGCCCCGGGCTTCCACGTCCATCTCGGCCTTGAAGGCGTGGCGGCCCTTCAGCGCCTCGGCGGCCTGCGCGGCCGGCCGGGCGTTGATCGTGTCGAGGAGCCGCTTGACGTTGGGCAAACCCGCGAAGGCGTCCTCGCCCAGCACGAACGGCACCATCCGGGCCCAGCCCCACACCGCCATGTCGACGATCGTGTAGGTCTCGCCCAACACGTAGGCGCGGCCGGCGAGCCGCTCGTCGAGGATGCCCCAGTGGCGACGCGCCTCGAAGGTGTAGCGCTCCGTGGCGTAGGCGCCGCCGTCCTGCGCGAAGTGGCGGAAATGCACGCACTGACCGGAGAACGGCCCGATGCCGGTGGCCACGAACATCAGCCAGGACAGCATCTCGCCCCGGACCGGCTCGCCCTCGGGCAGGAACTGGCCGGTCTTGCCGGCGAGGTAGAGCAGGATGGCGTTCGAATCGAACACCGTCACGTCCCCGTCGATGATCGCCGGCACCTTCCCGTTCGGGTTGACCGCCCCGTAGGCGGGCTCGAACTGCTCGCCCTTGCGGGTGTCGACCGGCACCGGCTCGTAGGGCAGCCCCATCTCCTCCAGGCAGAGGGCGACCTTCATGGGGTTGGGGCTGAGATTGTAGAAGAATCGAATCACGGCGTTCTCCCTGAACGATTCCGGAAGGATCCCCGGGGCCGCGCTCGGCACAAGCCGCAGATGCGCAGGGCGGCTATTCCGCAACGATCTTGTAGCTGCGGTCCGGGACCAGCTGGGCCCCCCGCTCCAAACCGTTGAGGACGAGGAACCGGTCGAGGGCGCGATCCGGCACCGCCATGCGGCGGGCGAGATCCTCGGCGCCTGGCGACGTCGCTTGGACCACCTGCAGCCGCAGGGGGCGCAGCACCACCGCGTCAGGGGAGACCGGCGCGAGCGTCGCGGTCCAGTGGCGGAAGGCGGCGTCGGGATCGGCCGCCCCCTTGCCCGCCATGATCATCCGATAGGTCGAATCGCCGATCCGGATCGCCGCGAGGCGGAAGGTCCAGTCCTTGCCGCGGGAGAGCGCGAAGGCCGCCGGGTGGCCGGCGACCTCCCGGGACTCGAAACCGGCGGGGTCGAACGCATCGTTCCAGCTCGCCTTCAGCACCGCGTCGAGGGTCTGGCCCTCCTTTGCGTCGATCTGGTCGAACAGGAGGCGCCGGCTGCCATCCTGCGTCGTGCCGAGCACGGCCGAGCGGGTGTTTTCCAGGGCGAAGCCCTCCGGTACCTCGAAGGCGATGCCGAGACCCGGATGGATGAAGCGGTGACCCCGCACCGCGCCGTCGCGCGGGTTGTCGCCGTACGCGAGCCCGTCCACCGCTGCGAGGTAGGAGGCGCGGTCGTCGGTCCCGATGCCGGGGGCGCCGATGCGGCGGGCCGCCCGCGTGACCAGGGTGATCCGCTCGGCCGTGCCCGGATGGGTCGCCAGCATGTCGGGCGCGGCGGCGCTGCCGCCCTTCAGCCCCGTCGATCGGTTGAGTGCGGCCAGGAAGCGGCCGGCGGCGAACGGGTCGAATCCCGCCTTGGCGAGGGTGCGCACGCCGGTGGCGTCCGCCTCCAGCTCCTGTTCGCGGGAGAAGCGGGCCAGCGCGAAGCGCGACTGGCTCTGGAGCTGCGCCCCGGTATCCGGGTCGTTCAGCACGTCCGCCACGACGCGGCTGACGAGGGCCGACCGCAGTTCCAGCTCGCTCCGGGCCGTGGCGTGGTTGAGGGTGACGTGGGCCATCTCGTGCGCCAGCACCGCGGCCACCTCCGAGGTGTCGCTCGCCAGCGCCACCAGCCCGCGGGTGACGTAGAGCCGTCCGTTCGGCAGCGCGAAGGCGTTGACCACGGGGGAATCGAGGAGCGTCACCGCGTAGGCTTGGTCCGGCCGGTCGCTGGCCTTGACGAGGCGGTCGGTCACCTCCGTGAGCATCCGCGTCACGCCGGGCGCCCGCGCCTCGCCCCCGAAGGAGGCGACGAGCTTCAGGTGATCGGAATCCGCGGCCCGCTCGCGCCCGGTGGTGCGCGGTGCCTCCGCGGGTACCCGAACCACCGCCGGCTGCACGGTCGCGCCGGTCTGGTCCGCCACGCAGGCGCCGAGGAGGCCGGCGAGGGCACAGAGTGCCGCCACGCCGCCCAGGCGTCGCCCGGTCGATCGAAATTGCCCCGTGATCCCGCCCATCGCGATCAGCGCCGCAGCCCCTGTTCCCCCTCCGGTTCGGCCTCCGGCCGCTCCGGCTCGCTCAGGACCTCGATACCATCGGCGGCGATCTCCAGGGTCGGGCCGCGCCAGACCTCCAGGATACCGCGCACGCGCACGCGCCGGCCTTCGAGCGAGGTTGCACTCAAACCACGCGCGCGCACCATTCGCCAAGTGCGTTTCGATACGGTGACCGTGAGCGCGTCGGTGCCGCGGGGCCCGAAATCCAGATAGGTGCGGGCGCTGCGCTCGCCCACACGGCGCACGCGGCCCTCGACGATCGCGAAGCGGCCCGTGCGGTCCCGAAGCCCCGGGCCGTCGATGGCGGCGAGGACGGGCTCCCGCCACAGGCCGAGCCGACGCGCCCGCGCGGCGGATTCGACGAGGCGCAACGCGGGGCGGCAGAGCGCATCGGCCTCGCCGGCATCCGCGACGGCGAGGCCCGCCCCGATGAGGCCGCCGGCGAGATCCGCGGCGCCGTCCTCGGATTCGATATCCGCCCGCACCCGGTCCCAGCGGTCGGGCTGCCCGCGGGGCACCAGGGTGACCGGGGCGCCCCGCCATCCCTCCAGCCAAGCCCGCGCCGCCGCGGCGGCCTCCGGCGCGTCGGGCCAGCGCAGGGAGTCGAGGACCGCGCGGGTGCCCGACGCCAGGCGGATCTCGCCGCGCGGCCCGACATCCTCCAGCACGTCGCGGTGGGTCGATCCGGCCAGGCATTCCGACGCGCCGGACCGCGGCGCTCCCCGGCACGGCGCCGGCATCGCCGCGGCGAGCGCTGCCAGCGCCGCCCCGACCCGCCACCCCGTCGATTCGCGCGCCACCGCCATCGCCTGCTCCGGGCGCATCATGCGCGGGACGCCCGCATCGTCCAGCCGGCCTTCGACCAGGACGTACCCGGGCGCGGTTGGCCTGCGGCGGGGAGGGTGCTATGCAGCGGACGGTCGTCTCCGTAGCTCAGCTGGACAGAGCACAGGTTTCCTAAACAGGTTCAATTGGGCGCCGCGCTGGGAAACCGCGCGGCGGATCCGCTCAAAGTCGGGGAAAGCTCCAGGCACCGGTGCTGTGACGCCCGGGACCCTGCCGATCCCGAGCCAAGCCCGCCCTCCGCGGGAAGGTGTAGAGACTAGACGGGCGGCACCTACCGGCCGGGCGCGAGCCCCGCCCACGGTGAAGGGATAGTCCAGACCACGAACGCGTCCCGCTCGGGCGCGGCGGCGAAAGCCGAAGTGGTATGAAACCTGGGGTCGCAGGTTCGAGCCCTGCCGGGGACACCACACCTCCTTCTTGTGATTGCCCCCGCCCCGGCGGCGCGGGAAATCGTTCACCGTGCCGCGCCCGCGCCGGTGACAAGGCCCCTGTGCGGCGCTAAGCTTTGCCAGAGGGAATCACTGCACGGGGGTGGACGAGCTCTTCATGGCGGGTCAGAAAACCGATCAGCGCGACGTCTATGTCGGGCAGCGCATCGCCGAGCAGCGACGCAAGGCGTCCCTCACGCAACGCCGCGTCGCGCAGAGCTTCGGTATGTCTGCGGCTCAGCTACAGAAATATGAGAAGGGCACGAACCGGATCAGTGCCGTCCACCTCGACATCTTCTCCCGGATGACCGGCGTGCCGATGGATTATTTCTTCAAGGGCATGCCGCGCAGCGACGACTTCGTCGCGCCGGGCTTCAGCGAGCCGGATCAGCCCACCCTCGGCGAGGGGAGCCTGAAGGGTTTGGCCGAGATCGTCGGGCGGCACATCACGGAGAACTTCTCCGAGGAGGCCCGCCGGGATGTGGCGGCCGCGATCCGCGCGCTGGAGAGCAAGCTTAGCGGCTGACGGTCCGCGCCCCTCCCGGGTGAGCCGGGCGATTTCCCAACCGGTTTGTTCGTTTTAACGGAATCGTCCGGTGCTCCGCCTTGACCCTGGTGGGGCTGGGTGCGAGAACCCCGACCCCATGAAGGGTCAAACGCCGTGATCACACCGGCGTGCCTGTGAAGCCGGGGCCGTCCGTCCGATGCCGCGTTCCAATTACCTCTTCACCAGCGAATCCGTGTCCGAGGGGCATCCCGACAAGGTCTGCGACCGGATTTCCGACACGGTGGTCGACGCGTATCTGTCGGCGATGCCCGAGGCGCGCCTCGGCGTCGAGACGCTCGCTACCACCAATCGGATCGTCATCGCCGGCGAGGTGCGCGGCCCTGATTCGGTGACCTTCAAGGACCTCGAGGCCCTGACGCGCGAGGCCGTGAGGGACATCGGCTACGAGCAGTCGGGCTTCCACTGGAAGAACAACGACGTCGCCATCCACCTGCACGCCCAGTCGGCCGATATCGCCCAGGGCGTCGACGCCGCCGGCAACAAGGACGAAGGCGCGGGCGATCAGGGCATCATGTTCGGCTACGCGGCCGACGAGACCCCCGAGCTGATGCCGGCGCCGATCTTCTACGCTCACAAGATCCTCAAGGACCTCGCCGACGCCCGCAAGGCGAAGCAGGGCGAGGCCGCCAAGCTTGGCCCCGACGCCAAGAGCCAGGTCACGGTCCGCTACGAGAACGGCCGCCCGGTCGAGGTCACCCAGATCGTGCTCTCGACCCAGCACCTCGACGAGTCCCTCGACTCGGCCGACGTGCGCGCCATCGTCGAGCCCTATATCCGCAAGGCCCTGCCGGAGGGCTGGGTGAACGAGGGCACCGCTTGGCACGTCAACCCGACCGGCAAGTTCGTGATCGGCGGCCCGGACGGCGATGCCGGCCTCACCGGCCGCAAGATCATCGTGGACACCTACGGCGGCGCGGCGCCCCACGGCGGCGGCGCCTTCTCGGGCAAGGATCCGACGAAGGTCGACCGCTCGGCAGCCTATGCGGCGCGTTACCTCGCCAAGAACGTCGTGGCCGCCGGCCTCGCCCGCCGCGCCACGATCCAGCTCGCCTACGCGATCGGCGTCTCGAAGCCGCTCTCGATCTACGTGGACCTGCACGGCACCGGGAACGTGGACGAGGCCCGGCTCGAGGCTGTTCTGATGGACGCCCTGGACCTCTCGCCCCGCGGCATCCGCACGGCGCTGAGCCTCAACAAGCCGATCTACGCGCGGACCTCGGCCTACGGCCATTTCGGCCGCGCGCCGGAGGCCGATGGCGGCTTCTCCTGGGAGCGTACCGACCTCGCCGACAAGCTGAAGTCGGCGCTGGCCTGAGGGCAGTGGTCGCGTCGGGCCGTCCCGGACCCGCCTGACGGGTTTGAGGATGGCGGGACGCGCAGGCGTCCACCCGTCCTCGGCTCGGTCCCGGGGCCGGGGCAGCCGCGGCGCGGCCTCCTCGGCTGACGGACATGCCATCCGAGAGGGGCCGGACTGCGGCTCCGGTTCGGAGGCGGGATCGAGCTGAGGGATGCCCTCTTCTTACGGGCCTGCGCAGCCGCGTCCCGACACGGGCGCGCCCGCACTCCGTGTTCGAACAGCGATCTCCGTTTCCGGGCCGGCCATCGGTGCCCCGGAATGACGGCGCGAGACACCGGCACGGGACGCAGGTCCCCCGCCGCGGAGCAACCCCGCTTGAGATGCGCAAGCCCTTCGACGGCGCCCCGTGACCATGTCTGACCTTTCTGGACCCGCCGCACCGACGGCCGAGGAGCCGGAGCGCGCCTTCTTCGGGCGGCGCAAGGGCAAGCGCCTGCGCGGCCAGCAGGAGCGGCGGCTCGCCGACCTGCTGCCGGCCCTGCGGGTCGACCTGCCGCCGGACGACCGGCCCCTCGACCCGCGCACGCTCTTCCCGGACCTGACGGCCGCGCCCGAGGCGATCTGGCTGGAGATCGGCTTCGGCGGCGGCGAGCATCTCGCGGCCCAGGCGGAGGCTCATCCCGGGATCGGCTTCATCGGGGCCGAGCCGTTCGTCAACGGCGTGGTCAAGCTGCTGGCCGCGATCGAGGAGCGGGGCCTGCGCAACATCCGCATTCGCGACGAGGACGTCACCGCCCTGCTGGCGCGGCTGCCGGATGCCAGCCTGGAGCGGATCTACCTGCTCTACCCCGACCCCTGGCCCAAGCGGCGCCAGCGCAAGCGCCGCTTCGTCTCGGAGGGCACGCTGGCCGAGTTCGGCCGGGTCTTGAAGGATGGCGGCCTGTTCCGCTTCGCCAGCGACATCGACGACTATGCCGGCTGGACGCTGGCACGGGCGGCGCGCTGCCCGACCTTGCGATGGACCGCGCGGAGCGTCCGGGATTGGACGCAGCCATTCCCGGGCTGGCCCGGCACGCGCTACGAGGCCAAGGCGCTGGAGGCGGGACGGCGTCCGACCTACCTGGACTTCGTCCGGCTGCCGCGGTGAGCGCGGGCGGGCCGGGCGCCGCAACCCGGCGGAACGCCTTGCAACAGTCACGCTCGAAGGCCATCCTGATACGCCGTCGCGGTCCCGGATCGCGCCGGGGGAGAGGGCTCACTCCTGCGGGGGCGCGCCGTGGCGCGTTCGAGGGTTCTTCCGAGTGAATGAGCGGGTGGGTCAGGATCCGGCGGCGCACGATCCGTATCGCACCGGCTTCGACGATGCCGCGATCGGCCTCGTCGTGCTGTCGGCCGACGAGACCGTCATCGTCGCCGCGAACCGGTCCCTCCATGATCTGGTCGGCTGGGCGCCGGGAACGCTGGCCGGGCGTCCGACCGCCGAACTCCTCAACGAGGGTCCCGAGGGCCTCCGCGACGGCCTCCAGTTCTGGCGCCGGGCCGACGGTAGTCCCCTCGACGTGCGGGTGCGCCGCTCCGGTACGACCCTCGTGGTCGAATCCGTCGACGTGGATGCGGCGGCCCATTCCGAGGCGAACCGGGAGGCGCTCGCGACCGCCGGGCTCGGGGAGTGGCGCTGGGACCGGGCGACGGGCCTGCTCACCCTGTCGCGGCGCGCGGCCCGCATCCTGGGCCGGCCGCCGGGCCGCTCCGTGTCGTGGGACGAGCTGAAGACCGGACTGTCGGACCCGGAGCTCGCCCGCCTGAGAGCGGTCATCGCCGAGGCCGCCGCCGGCCGCGAGCCCTACGGGTTCGACACGCCCACGACGGTGGCCGGGCGCACGGTGATCCTGCGGGTGCGCGGGCAGGCTGTGCCGGGTCCGGACGGCGCGCCCGCCAGCATGGTCGGCGTCGTTCAGGACATCACGACCCGGGTCGAGGCCCGGGACGAGATCCTGTCCCGCGATCAGCGCCTGCGGGTCGCCACCACGATCGCCAAGCTTGGCATCTTCGAATGGCACATGCTCGAGGATCAGGCGATCTGGGAGAACGAGCACATGTACGAGATCTTCGGGCATGCGCCCGAGGACGGCACGATCGGCAAGACCGAGTTCCTCAACGACATCCTCCACCCGGACGACCGTGCCGCGGTCCGCCGGGCGATCTCCACGGCGCTGCGGGAGGACGGGATCCTGTACATCGGCGGCCGCGTCCGGCGCAAGTCGGACGGGGCGTGGCGGACGATCGACATGGCAGGCCGGTTCGAGCGCGACGCCCCCGGGCGGCTGCCGCGCCGCCTGATCGGCGTGGTGGCGGACGTGACCGACCGGCGCCGCGCGGAGGAGCGCCAGAGCCTGCTGATCCGCGAACTGCACCACCGGGTGAAGAACACCCTCGCCACCGTCCAGGCGATCGTGGGTTCCACGGCGCGCACGGCGTCCAGCATCGAGAGCTTCTACGAGGCCTTCGTCGGCCGGATCAAATCGCTCGCCCACACCCACTCGGTCCTGACCGAGGATACGTGGCAGACGGCCTCGCTGGCCAACCTCCTGCTCAACGAGCTGAAGCCCTACGCGGAGGTGGCGCCGGACGGCGCCGCCGAGGGCCGCATCAGCCTCGACGGGCCGGCGATCGACCTGCCTTCCGAGGTCGCGGTGCCGATCGGGATGGCGATTCACGAACTCACCACCAACGCCGCCAAGTACGGGGCGC
>NZ_JAKSYP010000199.1:0-1188 GCF_022829625.1 Methylobacterium sp. E-046
GGGGCGGCGCTGTCGGAGCCGCGCGACGCCATCGAGGACATCATCGAGCCCTACCTGATCCAGCGCGGCTTCGTGCAGCGCACCCCCCGGGGCCGCATCCTCACCCGACACGCCTACCAGCACCTCGGAATCGCGCAGCCCAAGACAGAGCCGGCCCCGGTAGCCGCCTGAGGCGCCCTGCCGATTCGGTGACGCCCGGCGGACCGGGGTCGTCGGCGCGTCGCTGACGCGACAGGCCGACGTCGTGCTGTCTTATGACTTTTCAGGGCAGCGGTCAGGACATCCGGCGTGCCGCGCAGCGTCGCGCCTCGCTGTTTTCCCGTGAGCGTCGCAGGATGGTACCGGCGCGGCCGTGTCCGCCCCTGTAAATCGAAGTCGAGCGGCGCGCATCTTCATAGTTCGAAGCGGTAAGTACTCGATGCGTCGTATCGCGCATCGCGCCGGTGCGCTTGCACGGGTTCCGCAACGCTGCCCGGGGCCGCGGATGCTGTTCTCAGGTCAGCGCCCGCGGGACTGACGGCGTGCTGCATCGGGAGCGCCTTCCGGTTCGGCGGCGGTCCGGGACGGCATGATGGTTAAGCGGCAGCGTTGCCGGCGCGTTTATCCGATTGGTTAGCGGACTTTTAACATTCTCGTGTGAAACATAGCGCCAATAGCTCTCAAGATCGGATTGGATCTTATCCGCCCTGAGAGAGTGCAAAATTGAGCGTATTGAGCTGTTCTCGGCGGAATGCCTTCGGGGAGCGGCTTGGTGGCCCCTTGAAGTTCAAGCGTACGAAAGGGATTTCGTAGAATGTCCTCGATCACTCTATCCGCTGCCACGCGTCAGAACCTGCTCTCGCTGCAGGACACGGCGCAGCTGATGGCTACCACGCAGAACCGCCTCCCCACCGGCAAGCCGGTCAACCCCGCCCTCGACAGCCCCCCCACCTCCTTCAGCGCCCCGCCCCTCGACGGCCGCGCCACAAGCCTCACCACCCTGCAGGACGGCCTCTCCAACGGCGTGCAGTCGATCCAGGCGGCCAACCAGGGCATCACCTCCATCCAGATGCTCGTCGACCAGGACAAGTCGATCGCCCACCAGGCGCTCTCGACCCAGCTCTCCACCGCCGGCACCGCCGCCAACGCCTACAGCACCAGTTCCGCGTCCTCGACCGTGCTGATGACCATCAACGGCACCTCCGTCTC